>DATMRM010000408.1:0-4338 GCA_035566155.1 Steroidobacteraceae bacterium
AAGAGCGTGGACTTGCCGACATTGGGCAGGCCAACAATTCCGCATTGAATGGGCATTCGAACCTCTCAACTATCCGCGGACTGCTTAGGATTCGCGCTGTGCAGCGTATGCATCGCCTTCTGCGCGCCGGACCGCAGTAAATCAGGAACGATGTCGAGCGAACGCGATATCGCGTCCCAAATCGCCTGATGTTCAGCCGCGGTCGGCCGATCCAGTACCGAGCCGATCACCAGATCCTTCGATCCGGGGTGACCGACCCCGAGCCGCAGGCGCCAGAAATCTGCCCCGAGATGCGCCATCACATCGCGCACGCCATTGTGTCCGCCGTGACCGCCGCCGCTTTTGAGTCGGGCGATTCCCGGCGGCAAATCGATCTCATCGTGCACGACCAGGATTTCAGACGGTGAAATCCGATGGAACCTGGCGACTGCGGCGGTTGGTGTGCCGCTGTTGTTCATGTGCGAGGTCGGCTTCAGCAGCCAGAGCTCACTGCCTTCGAGCGCAACGCGTGCCAGCTCCGTGTGCTCGCGCGGCTGCGCTCGCCAGCTGCCGCGATAGCGCCTGGCCAACTCATCGACCCACCACCAGCCGGCGTTGTGACGCGCGCGCGCGTATTCCCCGCCGGGATTGCCCAGACCGACAATGAGCTTGAGTGAAAGTCCAGCCATAGAAGGCCACGCCCAGTCAATCGAAAACCCTGAACACCGCGCTGTGCTGGGAGCCGACTGGATGCGCCGACCTATACACGCATTTCTTCTAGCAGAAATGCGTGTGCAGCTCAGGGCATCCGATTGACTGCCAATGCAGCGCTGTTCGTGTTTCCGATTTACTTCTTTGCTTCCTTCTTGGGGGCCGCCTCTTTCTTGGCGTCCTCCTTCTTCGGCTCTTCCTTCTTGCCAGCAGCACCGGCGGCCGGTGCCGCCGCAGCTTCCGCTCCCGCAGCCGGGGCCGCAGCCGCGGCACCTTCGGTCGCCGCCGCAGCAGCCGCTTCCGGCTCCGGCTCGGCGACTCGCGGACTATGCACCGACACGACCGGCGGATTCTGGTGCGCCAATGCCGGAATCGTGACGCCGGTCGGCAGCGGAATGTCCGACAGATGCTTGGTGTCGTTCAGGTTCATGCCCGACAGATCCAGCTCGAGGAATTCCGGGAGATCCTTCGGCAGACAGCTGACTTCGATGTCCTGAATCAGATGCGACACGATGCCGCCCTGCAGCTTCACGCCGGGCGCCGTGGCCTCACCCTTGAAGTGAATCGGCAGATGAATCTTCAGTTTCTCATTCTCGATCACGCGCTGCAGATCAACATGCACCACGGCGTTGCGCGCCGGATGCATCTGCACGTCGCGCACGATCGCAGGCTGACCCTGCTTGTCCACGTTGATGCTGATGATCGAGGAATAGAATTTTTCCTTGTCGATCAGCGTCAGCAACTGCTGATGGTCGAGAACGATGCTCAGCGGCTGGCCGTGGCCACCGTAGAGCACGGCGGGGACTTTGCCGGCACGACGCAGGCGGCGGCTCGCACCTTTGCCCTGATCGTGACGCGAGTCCGCGCCAACTTGATAGGTAATACGCATGTTCAAACTCCTGACTATTGACGAACACGAACGCCCACCGCGACCAGTGAGCGTTCACCAGAAAAAAGCTAGTCGATATACAGCGAACTGACCGAATCGTCGTCGCGGATACGACGGATCGTTTCGGCCAGCAGCGAAGACACCGACAACTGACGGATGCGTCCACAATCACGCGCGTTCTGCGACAGCGGAATCGTGTCGGTCACCACCAGTTCATCGATCGCCGATTTCGAAACCCGTTCCACGGCGCCGCCGGACAGCACCGCGTGCGTGGCATAGGCCACGACTTTCAGCGCTCCTTCGTCCTTCAGCGCCTGCGCCGCCAGGCACAACGTGCCGGCGGTATCCACCATGTCGTCGACCAGCACGCAGGTGCGTCCTTCGACCTCGCCGATGATGTTCATGACTTTCGATTCGTTCGGTCGCGGTCGCCGCTTGTCGATGATTGCCAGATCCGCATCGTCCAGACGCTTGGCGATGGCACGCGCGCGCACTACACCACCGACGTCCGGCGACACGACGATCAGATTCGCGTAGCCCTGCTTCCACACATCGCCCAGTAGCACCGGGGACGCGTAGACGTTGTCGACCGGTATCGCAAAGAATCCCTGGATCTGGTCCGAATGCAGATCGAGCGTCAACAACCGGTCGACTCCCACCTGCCCGATCATGTCCGCGACCAGCTTGGCGGTGATCGCCGCGCGTGTGGCACGCGGCCGCCGGTCCTGGCGTGCATAACCAAAATAAGGCACCACCGCCGTGATGTGCGATGCCGAAGCACGCCGGCAGGCGTCCACCATCACCAGCAGTTCCATCAGATGATCGTTGGCGGGCGGACTGGTCGGCTGCACGATGAATACATCGCGCCCGCGCACGTTCTCCATGATCTCGATGTTGACTTCACCATCACTGAAACGACCGACCGAGGCCCGACCGACCGGTAGCCGCAAGTGTCGTGCGATGTCATGCGCCAGCGCAGGGTTCGCATTCCCGGTAAACAGCGCCAGCTCTGACGATTCCGTCATCGGTCCCTATCGTTCCTGTTGTTCGTGGCTGGGGTGGAAGGATTCGAACCTTCGTATGACGGGATCAAAACCCGTTGCCTTACCACTTGGCGACACCCCAACAATTTCCAATCAGTCCCATCCAAGTCTCGCGTGCAATGGCGAGCGATTCAGCGCGCGCGCTACGAAACTGTTCCACCGGTCTGGAACCCGTGCCGCGATTCGCTCCGCATCCACCTCGCGTTCAAAACCGGCAAAGAGGCACGCACCGGTGCCCGTCATGCGAGCCTTGATCGGTGCGTTGTGCGCATCGATTTGCGACCGCAGCCAATCCAGCGCCAGCGCGACCTCGGGGTGGCGCGCGCACGCGACCGGCTCAAACGCATTGGCGGTACCGCCTTCCGAAAAGGCGCGTATTGTGATGAGGGGGGAATTTCGTGTCAATTCAGGGGCCTGGAACATCTCACCGGTACTGACGCTAACCCCCGGGTGCAGCACCAGAAACCAGCGTTCCGGCAAGTGCATTGGCTCGAGCCGCTCCCCGCGCCCTTCCCCCCAGGCGCTGGTTCCGTGAATGAACACCGGTACGTCCGCCCCAAGCCCAAGTCCTAGTTTCGCCAGCTCCGGCAGGCTCAATTGCGTCCCCCACAGATGGTTGAGTACCAGCAGGACGGTGGCGGCGTCGGTACTTCCCCCGCCCAGCCCTCCGCCGACCGGAATATGTTTCCTGACCTGGATCTCGGCACCCCGTCGACAGCCAGTGTGCTGCTGCAGGGCCAGCGCTGCCCGGACTGTCAAATCCTGTTCGGGGGCGACCGCCGCCAGTCCACGCGTTCGGATGATCCGTGCATCCTCCCGCACCGCAATGCCAATCTGATCGCTACGGTCGATGAGCTGAAAGAGCGTCTGCAGATCGTGGTAGCCATCGGCGCGTCGGCCAACCACGTGCAGGAACAGATTCAGTTTGGCCGGGGCGGGCCACCACGAGAGCTCAGTCACCGAGAAGACTGTACAGCTGCCAATCGTGGATTACGATCCTGAGTTTCAGTGTTTCGTGTGTGATCGTCAGGCTCAGCGGCAGCCACGCCCTGTTCTTGACGGCCGTGTAGTCGCCGTAGTCGATTCGCCAGCCGTCCTGATCCAGACGGGTCAATCGCTGCAGCGAGTCGAGCGAGACCCCGGAAGGACTCTGCGGATCGCTGGCACCCACGATCCAGTAGCGCAGACTGCGAAGTGGCGCGTCGAAGCCCAGCAGGCTACGCAGTTCATCGGTCGCGGCATCGCTCTCGAGCGTCACACCCTTGCTGGTGGTGACCCGCAGAATGTTGTCGGTCTGTTGGATGTGCGCCGCGCCAAAGCCCAGCGGAGCCGACAGATCCACCAGCGCCTGATCGTCATTCTGCTGCCAGCGCAGTCCGGCGCTGAACCCGTCGGAGCCGTTGGTGATTGCGACCCGTCCCTGAAACTCGAAGTGATACAGTGCCTGCAGAGCGGTCAGACGCTCGGCCCATGGCACGAGTTCGAGGGTGTTCTGCGGCGCCTTCGACATCAAGGCGCAGCCCGGCAGCACTATGGCTGCGATGAGAATCGATACCGCAACCCCGCCCGCGGCGGAGCGCCGGCCGGCGCTCAGATTGAGGTGCCTTTGCCGTTGCTCTCCAGCGTCGGCACACCAAAGCGCTGCTGCGCGGCCTTCACCTGAGCGTTGTCCGGATCGACCATCAACGCCCGATTCCAGGTTTCGCGTGCCTTGGC
>DATMRM010000409.1:0-3372 GCA_035566155.1 Steroidobacteraceae bacterium
CCAGCCCGGTGGGGTGCTCACGCGGGCCGGTCACACCGAGGCGGGCTGCGATCTGGCGCGTCTGGCCGGCTTTCAGTCCGCCGCCGTGATCGTCGAGATCATGAACGATGACGGCACGATGGCGCGGCGTCCGCAGCTGGAGGCATTTGCCGCCAGCCACCAGCTCAAGATCGGCACGATCGCCGACCTGATCCGGCATCGCCTGCAGACCGAGCGTTCGGTCGAGCGCATCGCGGAGCAGACCGTGCTGACCGAGCACGGTGAGTTTCGTCTGGTCTGTTACGAGGACCACGTGAATCACGATGTGCATCTGGCCCTGGTGCATGGCGATCTGCGGACCGATACGCCGTTGGTGCGCGTGCATCTGACCGACACGCTGCGCGATCTGATCGGGGTGCGTCAGGGATCCAAGGCCTGGACGCTCAACGCAGCGCTGCAGCGCGTCGCTCGCTCACCCTGCGGAGTCGTGGTGTTGCTGCGCCAGGCCGAGCAGCCACGGGAACTGGTGGATGCGGTGCGCTCGGTGGGCATGCCGACCAGTGAGCCGAGTCCACAGCTGAGCGGTCCGGTGCTTCGCACCTATGGTATCGGTGCGCAGATCCTGCAGGACCTGGGTGTGCGTCGCATGCGCGTGCTGTCGGCGCCCAAACACATGTACAGCATTTCCGCCTTCGGCCTCGAAATCGTCGACTACGTTGGCGAGAGCGGTTGAAGCTGGGAACGGCAGCCCAACAATCTGCCGACTTTTCGGCGAGCGACTGCAAATTCGCGATCGTCGCTGCCCGCTATAACGAGGACATCGTGTCGGCGTTGCTGCAGGGAGCTCAGGCCGCGTGGCGGGCGCATGGTGGTGCCGAGACGGCCCTGCGGATCGAACGCGTGCCCGGCGCTTTCGAACTGCCAATGGCAGCGCGTGCTTTCGCACTGGAGGGCGCAGTGGATGCGGTCATCGCACTCGGCTGCGTGATTCGCGGCGATACGGCGCACTTCGATTTTGTCGCGGGCGAATGCGCCCACGGGCTGCAACGGGTGATGCTCGACACCGGTGTGCCGGTGAGCTTCGGTGTGCTGACGGTTGAGAATCACCCGCAGGCGCTCGAGCGCGCGCTGCCGGACAAACTCGACAAAGGCGGCGAGGCGGTCACCACTGCGTTGGCGATGGTGCACCTGCTGCGCCGGTTAAAGTGAGCGGGCGTCCCGAGCGCAGCTCGGGCGCGCGCACGGTCGCACGCAAGCTCGCACTGCAGGCCCTCTATCGATGGCAGCTCAACAGCTGCGAGTGGCAGGATCTGGTCCAGGAATTCTCCTCCGATCCGGACATGCCGCGCGCGGACGCCGAATACTTTCAGGCGCTGATTTCGGGCATCGTGCGTTCGCGCGACGAACTGGACGGCGCATTGAAGCCGCTGCTCGATCGTGAGCCGACGCAGCTCGATCCCATTGAGCACGCAGTGCTGCTGATCGGTGGCTACGAACTGCAGCATCGTCCTGAGGTTCCGTTCCGCGTCGTGATCAACGAAGCGGTCAGCCTGGCGCGGCGCTTTGGCGCTACCGACGGTCACAAGTACATCAACGGTGTGCTGGACCGTGCGGCGCACCTGTGGCGTTCGCACGAGCACTGACGCCAGGCGCGGCCGCGCACGATGGACGAGACGCACCTGATCGATCGGTACTTTCGCGATCTCGGCGCGCGTCGGGGCGACGTGGCCTTGGGGGTAGGCGATGACGCGGCGCTGCTGCGCGTACCCACGGGTGCGGAACTGGTGCTCACGACCGATGCGCTGATCGAAGGTGCGCATTTCCTTCCCGGAGCCGCGGCCCATTCGCTCGGGCATCGCGCGATGGCGATCAACTTGAGCGACATCGCCGCGATGGGCGCAACCCCCGCCTGGGCACTGCTGTCGCTGAACCTGCCCGCCGCGGATGAAGCCTGGTTGCGCGAATTTGCGGACGGCTTCGGCGCACTGGCCGCGCGACATAATGTCGCCCTGGTCGGCGGCAATCTGGGTCGCGGACCACTGTCGGTGACGGTTCAGCTCGCAGGTCTGGTGCCCATGGGGCAGGCCCTGCGGCGCGATCGGGCCTGTCCGGGGGACTGTCTGTACGTCAGCGGCTGCATCGGTGATGCCGCGCAGGGGTTGCTGCAGCTGGGCAGCACCGGCGGCGATGCCGATGCGCAATACCTGCGCAGTCGGCTCGAGTATCCGACACCCAGAGTGGCGCTGGGCGAAGCGCTGCGCGGTGTGGCCAGCGCCTGTATCGATATTTCAGACGGACTGTACGTGGACGCGCAGCGCTTGCTGCGGGCGTCGGGCTGCGGCGCAGCGTTGCAGATCGAGGCTCTGCCCCTGTCGGATGCGTTGCGACGCGCCGCCGGCAGTGACGCCTGGCAGAGGGGGCTGCGTGGCGGTGAGGACTACGAACTGTGTTTCAGCGCTGCGCCGCAATTCAGCGACCGCGTTGCTGAACTGGCGCAAACCACCGGGCAGGTGGTGAGCTGTATCGGGCGTTTGTGTCGGGAAACCGGCATCACTTTGCGATCGGGCAATTCGGTGATCCAGTTCTCGACTTCGGGGTGGGATCACTTTCGCGACTGAACAATGTGTGGCGGTCTTTTGACGCTCCTTGCGGCGCATATTCGGCGCAGTTTGGGCCACCAACGATCCGCGATCCGCGTCACAGCCATGGCGGGCAGGCGCCGCTTATTCTGGCGTCCGCACACAAAGACCCGCGACAAGAATGGCAGCGTCTGCACCGATCACGGCCACCGTCCGCACGATTCCCGAGCGCATCGGCAAGTATCTCATCATCAATGAGGTCGGCCGCGGCAGCACCGGCAACGTCTTCCTGTCGCACGATCCCTATTACGGGCGCGACGTCGCGATCAAGGTCTACAACATCGATTCCGGCGGTGATGACGAGCGCGCGCGCATCGCGCGTAAAATGTTTCTGTCGGAAGCACACATGGTCGGGATGCTGCATCACCCGAACATACTGCCGATCTACGACGCCGGCGAAGAAAGCGGTCACTGTTACATCGTCACCGAGCACGTGCACGGCGCGCGCACGCTGTCCACGTACTGCCGCGCCGACAACCTGCTGCGGCTCGACGATGTGGTCGAACTGATGTTCAAGTGCGCCAAGGCACTGCACTACGCACATTCTCGCGGTGTGATTCACCGGGACATCAAACCCTCGAACATCATGCTCACCAACGATAGCGATGTGCGCATCATCGATTTCGGTATCGCGCTGGTCGCAGGCTCGGAGATTTCCCGCATCGAGGGCATCGCCGGCTCGCCGAGCTACATGTCTCCCGAGCAGGTGCAGAGTCTCGAGCTCACCAACCGCTCGGATCTGTACTCTCTCGGT
>DATMRM010000410.1:0-6938 GCA_035566155.1 Steroidobacteraceae bacterium
CCGGATTGACGCTGTTTTCGATGGGGCTGTACCTGCGTGCTGCCTGGCCGCATCTGTCCGCGCGAGCCTGAGCGGCAACCAATTATGTGAACCGTGTCGCGACCGGTGCACGTCCTCGGAGCAGTGCCGGGACATTCGTAAAGAATTTTTGTATACACGCCGATAGATCGGACGACATTCCAGTCCATACGGGTCCTGGAGCGCGATGGGCGTGCAAAGCAATTTGAGTTTTCTGGTGGTGGACGATTTCTCCACCATGCGCCGCATTATCAAGAACCTGCTCAATGACCTCGGTTACGCCAACATCACCGAGGCCGATGACGGCACGACGGCGCTGCCGATGCTCAAGAACGGCAAGTTCGATTTCCTGATCACCGACTGGAACATGCCGGGCATGCCCGGCCTGGATCTGGTCAAGCATGTGCGCGCGGATGCGCGTCTGGGCAAGATGCCGGTGCTGATGCTGACCGCCGAAGCCAAACGCGAGCAGATCGTGGAAGCCGTGCAGGCCGGAGTCAACGGCTACGTCATCAAACCCTTCACCGCCGCGACGCTGAAGGAAAAGATCGAAAAGATTCTCGCGTCGCAGACGGCGGCGGCCTGACCTGCGATGAGCGGCCGATTACTGGACAACAGCGAGTTCGTCTCCTGGCTGGGGGCGATGTCACGCGCGCTGGCCGAGGGCAACGAGGAGGCGCTTGGGACCGCACTGGCGGGTTTTGAAGGCGTACGCAACGCCACCGTCACCATGCAGGTGCGACGCGTTGCCAGCGACCTGCAGTTCGCTCTGGACGATTTTCACGCGAATGCGAAGCTGGTGGACATGGCCCAGCGCCGCGTGCCCGACGCGCGTCACCGCCTGGCGCACGTGCTGCGCCTGACCGATGATGCCGCGCACCGCACGATGGACCTGGTCGAACGCAGCGCGCCGCTCGCCGATCACGCAACCCACGAGGCCGATCGGCTCATTCAACTTCAGCAGCAGGGCTCCACGGCGCAGCAGATCGCGCCGCAGCTGACCGCGTTCGTGACGCTGGTGTCGGCCAGCATGGGCGCGGTTCGCAGCAATCTGGCCGAGGTGCTGATCGCGCAGGGCTATCAGGACCTGACCGGACAGATCATTCGTGGCGTGATGAAGCTGACGCAGGAGCTCGAGTCCTCACTGGCCGATCTGTTGCGCATCGCAGGGCCGGCGAACGGCGAAGAGGCCATCAACGCGACCGCGTACGGTACCCATGGACCGGCGGTGCCGGGTGTCGTCGAGGATGCGGTCGGCGGTCAGCAGGACGTCGACGCGTTGCTGTCGCAGCTGGGTGTCTGATGACGATCGACCTGACACAGTTCCACGACGCTTTCTACGAGGAGAGCTCCGAGGCCATCGGCCAGATGGAGCATGCGCTGCTGCGCCTGGATGCCGGCACGCCTGACCCTGAACTGATCAACACGATCTTCCGCGTTGCGCACTCGATCAAGGGCGGCGCGGCGACCTTTGGCTTTGCCGAAATCACCTCGTTCACGCATACCCTGGAGACGCTGCTCGATGAACTGCGCGGTCAGCGCCTCAAGGTGACCGTGACGCTGTCTGACCTGCTGCTGCGTTCGATCGACGTCATGCGCGAGATGCTGCGTGCGCAACAGGCGCAACAACCGATTGATCAGCAGCGCGTGGCTGACCTGCAGTTCGATCTGGAGCTGGCCGTGGCGCAGAAGGTGTCGGCGCCGGCGGCGGCCTCGGCCCCGGAGTCCGCAGCGGTGCCCGGCGTGACCAGTGCGCTCGAGGTGCAGGCGCCGCTGTTGCCGGAGCGGCATCACGGCACCACCTACCAGATCAATTTCCGTCCGTACCTTCACCTGCTGGCACGCGGCAACGATCCGCTGCGCATGTTCCGCGAGCTGCGCGACCTGGGCGATCTGCAGGTGACGGTCAATCTTGCCGCGCTCCCGCCGATCGAGGAGCTTGATCCGGAAAACTGCTATCTGTCCTGGCAGCTGATGCTCAATACCGATTCACCGCGCCAGTCGGTCATCGAGGTATTCGACTGGGCGGAGGGTGACTGTGAGCTCGAAGTCATCACGCTGGATGCGCCGGGGAGTGCCGCCGCGGCGATCGCGGCCGCGACTGCGGCGCAGTCTGACGGGCCCGGGGCGGCCGCTGCCAACGGCGCGGAAGCCTTGCATGCCCGAGCGCACAAGGCGAACGAGGCCGTCCGGGCGGTCGAGGCCCAGAAATCGGGCGAAGCCGGTTCGATCCGCGTCAGCGTCGAGAAGATCGACGACCTGATGAACAGTGTGGGCGAACTGGTGATCACGCAATCGATGCTCGGACAACTCGGCGGGCTGCTGGATGATGCGCTCGGCGAGCGTCTGCGCTCGGGCCTGGCGCAACTCGAGCGCAATGTGCGCGAGTTGCAGGAGAGCGTCATGCGCGTGCGCATGGTGCCGATCAGCTTTGTCTTCAGCCGCTTTCCGCGCATGGTACGCGATCTGAGCCAGCGCCTGAACAAGCAGGTCGAACTGAAGATGACGGGCGGCGAGACCGAACTGGACAAGACGGTGCTCGAAAAGATCGGCGACCCGCTGGTGCATCTGGTGCGCAACAGCGTCGATCACGGTATCGAAATGCCGGCACAGCGTCTGGCGGCCGGCAAGGATCCGTGCGGCGTGGTGCATCTGCATGCCTATCACCGCGGCAGCACGATCGTGGTCGAGGTGACGGACGATGGCGGCGGACTCAGGCGGGAGCGCATTCTCGAGAAGGCGCGCGAGCGCGGTCTGATCGGTCCCACCGAGGAGCTGACCGACGAGGCGATCTTCAATCTGATTTTCGTGGCTGGCTTCTCGACCCAGGAGCACGCCAACGATGTGTCCGGCCGCGGCGTCGGCATGGACGTCGTCAAGCGCAACGTTGAAGAGCTGGGTGGCAGCATCGAAGTGCATTCGGCACCCGGCGGGGGATCGCGGTTCACGATCACGCTGCCGCTGACGCTCGCGATCGTGGATGGGCAGACCATCGCCGTCGGAGAGGAAACCTACATCGTACCGCTGACGGCGATCATCGAGTCGCTGCAGATGAAGACCGCCGCGGTGAACCAGGTGGTCGGACACGGCGAGGTGCTGACCTTCCGCGGCGAGTACCTGCCGGTGGTGCGGCTGCAGAAACACTTCAATTCACGCGCTGATCGGGCGCGTGAGGCGAGCGAAGGACTGATCATGGTGGTGGAGGGCGACGGGCGTCGCGTAGGACTGTGCGTCGATGAACTGCTTGGTCAGCAACAGGTGGTGGTCAAGACACTGGAGGCGAACTACGGTCACGTCGAGGGAATCGCGGGTGCGACCATCCTCGGTGATGGCTCGGTCGCGCTGATTCTGGACGTGGCGAACCTTACCCGCACGGTCACCGAGAAGCTGGCGGCCTAGGGCGTCTGAAATTCGTTTTTGCGACGCATTGTGGAGACAGTGTGCGCTGGTCGGCTCAATGTTGGGCGCGCGCTGCCGATAGTTGTCCGAAGGCTCATTGAAAGGTTTCTGGCCCAATGGCCGGATTTGACGTAATGACGGTTGGAGCAGGCAATGGCTAAGACAATCCTCGCGGTGGACGACTCCGCCTCGATGCGGCAGATGGTAGGTGTCACCCTGCGCGCGGCTGGCTACGAAGTCGTGGAGGCCTCGGACGGCGATGAGGCGCTCGAGTATGCGCGCAAGCATCGCGTGGACCTGGTGCTGGCCGACGTGAACATGCCTCGCATGGATGGCATCACGCTGATCGCGCAGCTTCGCACTCTGCCCAATTATCACCTCACGCCGCTGCTGCTGCTGACCACCGAGTCCAGCCCCGAGCGCAAAATGCAGGGCAAGCAGGCCGGTGCCACCGGCTGGATGGTCAAGCCGTTTCACCCGGAACAACTGCTCGCGACGCTCGAGCGGGTGCTGGGCAATCAGACCGCCGTCAGCGCCTGACAAACATGGACAACGGCGCCAACAAAGCGGATGCGAAGTCCGGTCATAGCGCGAACGTCGAACAGTTTCTGACGTTCCAGCTCGTCGGGCAGCGCTACGGCGTGCAGATCCTGCAGGTGCAGGAGATCAAAGGTTGGGAGAAGCCCACCCGACTGCCGCATTCACCCGCCCATGTGCAGGGTGTCATCAATCTGCGCGGTGCCGTGGTGCCGATTCTGGATCTGCGCAAGCGCTTCGGACTGGGCGAGGCGGAATACGGTCGCACCACCGTCGTGATCGTCGTCAAGGTGGAGACACCGCGCGGCGAGCTGACCGCGGGAATGGTTGTGGACGGCGTCTGCGAGGTTTGCAACATCACTGCGGAGGAACTGCGCGCACCGCCGGAAATGGCGGCGGCGATCGATACGGATTTTGTGCGCGGCCTGGCGATGATCGATGACAAGATGCTGATCCTGCTGGACGTGACGCGTCTGGTCAGCAACACGCTGGCGGATACCGCCGGCACCAAGGCTGCCTGAAGCTCCCCGTTCATGGCGAACTCCCGGAAATCACCGCGCCGCAGCTCGGCGGCTTCCCCCGACGAGGTCAACTCCGCCGCGGCCTCGAAGCCGGCGGAAGCAGCGGTGATCGATCTGCCCGAATCGTCCGCACAGCCCGTGAATGTGCTGACACTCGGCGCGTCGCTGTCGATACGCGAAGTGGCTGAGTGCGCGGTGCAGCTCAAGGGGCTGCTGGCCGCCGGACCCCTGGATATCGATGCCGGCAAGCTCGAAACCATCGACACGGCCGGCATTCAGTTGTTGCTGGCGGCCGCGGCGGCCGCGCAGCGCCGCGGATTCAAACTCAAATTGCGGGGCGCCCAGGGACTGAAGACCGGCGCCGCCCGCTCGCTGGGACTGAGTGATCATCTGGGCGAACTGGCGGAGATATTGCCATGAGCGTAGCCGAGAGCCAGGCCCTGGCCGAGCAGCCGCAGGATGGCAGCGCGACCACCGGTACCAAGTTTGCCGGCGAGCTGCGTCGATTTCTGGAGCTCGGTGCCGCGCAGCTCGATGCGGCGATCCGCGAGAGCGATGCACGGGTGGACAAGCTCGCCGGCGCGGTGACCTCGGTCGCCACGGATGCGCGTGAGATTGAAATGCAGCTACCGGCGCTGGATTCGCCGAACTCGGCCGAGTCCGAGCGTGCGCGTACGCGCATTCGTCAGCTCACCGATGCGCTGCAGTCGCATGTGCAGGCCACGATCACGTCACTGCAGTTTTACGACAAGCTGATCCAGCGCCTGACCCACGTGCGTGACGGTCTGGCGATTCCGTCGGATTCGACGATGCACGGTGTAGATAAGAGCTCGGACTGGAGCGCCATGCTCGAACAGGTACGTTCGCGCTACAGCATGGTCGAGGAACGGGTGCTGTTTGACTTCATGATGCGCGGCTTGAGTGCCGATCAGATGCTCAAAGCACTCACCGGTCTGCGGGGCACGGCCACGCCCGGCGAACTCGAAGTATTCTGACGGCGGGGCCATGGCCGGCGACACCACAGCCATCGCCGGTGGGGCTGACGGCAAACCATCACGCGAGTACGAATTCTCCGATCAGGATTTTCAGCGGGTGCGCCGTATGGTGCATCAGCAGCTCGGCATCGCGCTGTCCGAGTCCAAGCGCCAGCTGGTATACGGACGACTGAGCCGCCGGCTGCGCGCGCTGCATCTTCGGGAGTTCGATACCTACCTGCGGCGCGTTGAGAGCGGTGATGCCGAAGAGTTGCAGCACTTTCGCAACGCCATCACCACCAACCTGACCTCCTTCTTCCGCGAAAACCATCATTTCGAGTTTCTCGCCCGGCAACTGATGCCGCATCTGGAATTCCAGAACCGCAGCAGCCGCCGCATCCGCATCTGGTCGGCCGGCTGCTCGACGGGCGAGGAGCCGTATTCGATCGCGATGGTGCTGCTGGAAAGCGCTCCGCACCTGGCACAAAACTGGGACGTGCGCATTCTCGCGACCGATATCGATACCAATGTACTGGAACACGCCACCCGCGGCGTGTACAGCAGCGATCGGGTGGAGAAGATGGATTCCGGGCGCCTGTTGCGGTGGTTTGCCCGCAAACCCGGCGAAGAGCAGTTCCAGGTGAGCGATGCGGTCAAGCAACTGGTGACCTTCAGGGCACTCAACCTGATCTCGGACTGGCCCATGAAGGGGCCGTTCGACGTGATTTTCTGCCGCAATGTGGTCATCTATTTCGACCGTGATACCCAGCGTCAGATCGTCGGCCGCATGGAAGGGCTGCAGCGCCCCGGCGACTATCTGATTCTCGGACACTCCGAATCGCTGCTCGACATCAGCACCCGCTATCGCCTGGTTGGCAACACGATTCACCAACGGACGGCCTGATGGCCGCGCAGTCGGAAGACTCGGCTCCGCCGCTCGCCTTCACCCGTGAGCAGCAACGCGACCGCGAACGCGATTTCGGTCATATCCAGCGACGCTTCGATGCACGTTTGAACGCCGTGGTGGCGACTCTGCTTCCGGGCGACTACTACGTCGCGACCGAGGGCGAGATGATCTCCACCGTGCTCGGCTCGTGCGTATCGGCCTGCATTCGCGACCGCCGCCTGCGTATTGGCGGAATGAACCACTTCATGTTGCCGGTCGACGAGTCCGAGGGCCAAAGCACCTGGGGTACGACCGCCAGCTCCACTACGCGCTTCGGCAATGTCGCCATGGAGCGACTCATCAACTCGATGCTCAAGCTTGGTGCACACCGCAGTGACCTGGAAGTCAAGCTGGTGGGCGGCGGCAAAGTGTTGGATGCAGTGACGGACATCGGAGCGCGCAATATCCAGTTCGTACGAGAATATGTGCGCGCCGAGGGTTTTTCGGTACTGGGAGAGGATCTGGGTGACGTGTATCCGCGCAAGGTCATGTATCACCCCCTGACCGGAAGCGCGCGCGTCAAGCGGCTGACCCGCACCGACC
>DATMRM010000411.1:0-5043 GCA_035566155.1 Steroidobacteraceae bacterium
CGAGGCCGCGTAGGCGCAATTGCCCGGCGGCCCGATGATTCCGAAGATGCTCGATATATTGACGATGTGCGCCCAGGATTGACGTTGCAGGTGCGGCAGAAACGCATGCGTGCCGTGCACCACGCCCCAGAAATTGATCCCCATCAGCCACTGGATCTGCGCCAGGTCCAATTCCTCGAATTGTCCCTGCAGCGCGACGCCGGCGTTATTGATCACGACGCACAGTTTCGGAAAGCTCAAAATCGCTTCACGAGCGAATTCGTGCACCTGAGCCGCGTTGGCAACGTCAACGCGGCGCGCTAGAACGTTTACCCGACCGGCGCGGATGAGTTCGTCAGACACCGATTTGAGACCGACCTCATCGACATCGGCCAGCGCCAGATCGCAGCCGCGCTGCGCGAGCTGCTGCGCCAGTGCGCGCCCGATACCGCTGGCCGCGCCGGTCACAGCCACTGCATTGCCGGCAAGCTCAATCATCGCTGCTCACCCCTCCTTTGGAATCGAGCATGTTACCGGAAATAGAAAAGGCGCCGCGGATCTCACGATCCGCGACGCCAGCTTGGAATCAACTGAGGTTGATCTTGAGCTCAGTGCACGCCGTTGGCTCCGTCGGGTGAACCCGGCAGCGGATTGTTCAGGTACGGGAACGTCGGCAGGTAGGTATCCTGCGCGTTGATCGCGCCTGTCACATGCGAGTCGGCCACATCCGGACCGGCAGCACGCGCACCGTCGGTATAAGGATTGCCGCGGTTCGGATCACTGGTTTCCGAGCCGCAGTTACCCACCGCTCCGCACACCGCGCCTTCGGCCGCTCGCAGCTCGATCGTCACGACGTCGTCATAGGGACGGCGGCCGTTCGGATAGCCGGCCAGATCTCCAGCGAGTACACCGAGGTCGTTCTGAGCCGAGGGCGCAGTGACCGGGATGGAGGTGTTCAGGCGCAGCATCTCGCTCGGCGTGACTTTCAGCGGCTGATTCAGTCCCTTGATGCCGGTCAGGAAGATCGCGACCAGGTCATCGCGGGGCGACTGAGGAATCAGTGCGGCATTGCCGAACTCGGCGTTCAGCAGCACGGGCAGATACGGATTGGTCACGTAGTGCGCGAACTGTGCGTCGTTGATCGGCTTGCTGGCGTTGAACTTGTCCTTGTCCTGCAGGCCGATGACCACTTCATTGACCAGCGGTGAGCCCAGACGCGAGGTCTGGCGCCGGCCGTCATCGCCATCGCCATCGCGCACGCTGGAGGTGGTCCAGCCACCGATGACCGGATCCTTGCCATTGGTGAGGCAGGCAATCGGCACTTCAATGGCCAGCGACGTGATGTTCTTGTTGGTCACGTTGTTGGGATTGCCGTCACGCGGTCCGACCGGATTCAGATTGACCAGGTCGAACGTTGGGCCGAGGTTCACGATAAACCCTTCGTGACGCTGACCGGCGAACACACGTCCTGGCGTATTGCAGCCGGGGATAGCGATCTGCGCGACGAACTGGCTGGCATACATGTCGTAGTCCGGAAAGGTCTTGTTACCGATGTTGTCGACCGGACGGAAGAACGTGTGGCCACCGTTTGTCTCGTTGCTCGCCAGCTGTCGCTCGCCGTTGCGCACCACGGTTACGGTGTAGTCCTGCGTCACATTGGCGTTGTCGCCACGCACGTCGATCGGGCCGGCCAGAATCAGCGGAATCGAAGTTTGCACGCCGTTCGCGTTGACCGTCAGGTCCTTGAAAATCGTCCTGAAGTTGAACTCGAAGGTGATGTCCGACTTCGCATCGCCATCATTGTCGATGTGAATGCTATAGGTCGCGTTGGGGTCGAGATTGAAGTAGTTCGGTCCGCCGAATGGATCCTGCAGCGGAAAGTAGTTGGCAATCAGCGTGACAAATGCGCTACGACCAGGCTCGTAGCTGCGGAACATGTAGAAATCGGTGCCGTCGAGTTGCGGCAGACCGGCAATCGTTGGTGCTTCGCGATGGCTGGATGCCAGAGCGCCGAGTGGCAGTAGCGCCGCTCCCAGCACAGCTGCGCGTACAAAGACTCTCGTCTTCATAGAGAATGTCCCCTAGATGAGTGAATAAGTGGGCGTTAAGACGCGGATTGCTCCCCGATCTCATCAGTTCTAACGCCTGGGGATAGCGCTCGGATGCATGCGGCGAGCAAGAAAAGTCGCCGGCAGGAATTGTCAGGAAACGCTAGCTTGCGACTCGCGATGTCGTGGCCAGCGTTCATGGCAGAGCGCAAGAAAGCGCGCGCCAGCCTGCGACAACGGTTGATGTTTCAGGCAGTAAGCTCCGACCTGGCGTTCGATCTCCGAATACGGCAGGCCCTGTACCGGAACGAGCTGCTGAGGGATGGCGGCGAACAGGTCGGACACATAGGTGACGCCCTTACCGTCCGCGACCAGGGCCAGTCGCAGCTCCATGTGACTGACTTCCCAGACCGAGCCGAATGAATCGCGCAGACGCTCGCCGCTGGCGCGACGAGCGGACTCATCCAGTGATGAGGTGACCAGCGGCAGGGTGCGCACCGTTCCCACCGGATCGCGCAACAGCGCGGCGCGTGCCGGATGATCGCGCGCGATCATCAGCCGACGCACCTCCGACAGGCACGGATGCAAGGCGAAGTGCGCCGGCATGTTGTGATGAAACGGGCCAAAGCCCAGTTCCCAGCGCCCTTCTGCCACGCCGTGAACGATCTCGCGACTCGGAGCCACCACCACTTTCAATCGCGTGAGCGGATTGCGCTCGCAGAACTCCTTCAGCAGCGCAATGCCGATTTTCGAGTTGGCCGCCGGTGAGAGAGCGAGCGACAGCGTCGACAGCGCGCCGGACTTGATCTGATTGATGTCCGCCAGCGTCTCGCGCTCCTCGTTGAGCACGGTCTGCGCGAAGCGCAGCAACCTCAGACCGGCCTCGGTCGGCTGTGGCGGGTTTCCACGATGCAGCAGACTGGCTCCCAGACGGTGCTCCAGATTCGCAATCGCCTGGCTGACTGCCGACTGCGACAGATCGAGCCGCTCGGCAGCGCGGCTGAAACCACCCGCATCGAGCACCGCGTGAAAGCAGCGCAGTTCATTACGTTCAATGTGCATGCGTCAAAGGATAGCCCTTACGGCGGCGATTCGTCTGCGTTATCCGTCTGTCTGATAGCCCGATCACTTGAGCGCTCTGGCCCCTATCAGGCGTTCGCCATAGCCTTTGCACTATCAAGGAGACCCCCCGTGAATGCCGTGATGGAATCCAAACCTGATATCAAGAAAGGCCTTGAAGGCGTCATCGTTGACACCACCTCGACATCGCTGGTCGACGGCGAGGCCGGGCGGCTCTACTACCGCGGCTATCCGATCGAGCGCCTGGTACAACATCCGTTTGCTGCAGTGGCTCACCTGATCGTTTTCGGTGATCTGCCTGCTGCACCGCGACTGCGAGAATTCGAGGAATTTCTGTGGCAGGCCGGCAAGCTGCCGTCCGACCTTGCCGCCACCGTCGCGCAGCTCTCGCGCCTGGGCGGACATCCCATGGCGACCCTGCAGGCTGCCATGCCCCTGATGGCATGCGAGCCGCCCGCCGTCACGATGGGACGCGGCGTGGATGAACAGGAGGCGTTGCTGGTCGCGGCACGACTGCCAGCCGCCCACGCATTGCTGCTGGCGCTGCGCACCGGTCGCACGCCGACGACCTATCCGGACACCCGCAGCTACGGCGAGCGCTTTCTGCAGTTGCTCCACAACCGCAAGCCCGATGCGCGCGCCGTGAACATATTCGAACAGACGCAGGTGCTGCAGATCGATCACGGTTTCAACGCCAGCACCTTTACGGCACGGGTGGTCACGTCCACGCTCGCCCCTCCGGCCTCGGCACTGGCGGCGGCGATGGGTTCACTTTATGGACCCTTGCACGGGGCGGCCGATCAGGGCGCGCTCGAGATGGCCGAAGAAGTGGGCGATCCGACGCACGCCGATGCGTTCGTTGCCAAGTGCCTGGCCGAGGGCCGGCTGGTGATGGGGATGGGCCACCGCGAATACCGCGTGGTCGATCCACGTTCGAAGATCGTAAAGATTCTGGCCGAACAGATTGCGAGCGACGCTCATCAGAGGCGGCTGATCGCGACACTCAAAGCGGTAGACGAGGCGTTCGTCACACAGACGGCCCACAAGAAACGCTCACTGCGGGCCAATCTGGAGTTCTACAAAGGCGTGGTGTACCTAGGGCTAGGGTTGCCGAAAGAGTTCTTCACAGCCACGTTCGCGATCGCCCGCATCTTCGGGTGGTCCGCGCATCTGGTGGAGCAGAGAAAGGACAATCGCATCGTCCGACCCGCGTCACATTACATCGGACCCGCACCTCAAGCGTGAGATTGACGGTACGCGCGTGCATGCTGTTCTCGGAAGACCCTGGCCACCATCAGGGCACGAACCGATGCCTGATGATGTATCAGGTCAGCAGGCGCTCCAGGGCGCCGAGGTCCACCGGCTTCGCCAGATGGGCATCGAAGCCGGCAGCCAGCGCCTTCAGTCGGTCTTCGCTTTGGCCGTAACCGGTCAGGGCAATCAGTTTCAGGCTCGGACCCCCATCGCAGGCACGCAGCCGGCGCGCGACCTCGTAGCCGTTCATGTGCGGCAGGCCGATATCCAGCAACACAATTTCCGGTCTGAAGCTGCTCACACTCTCGAGCGCTTCCTGCGCGCCGTACACCGCCAGCGATTGGTGTCCATCGAGTTCCAGCAGGTGCCGCAGCGACACCGCGGCATCGACGTTGTCGTCGACCACCAGAATGCGGCGTGGCGCGATCATCGCTCTAGGCGCGGCGACCTCCACCGCTGCGAGCGGCCGTGTCACCGGCAGACGGATCTCAAAGCGGGCACCTTTGCCAAGACCTTCACTGCTGGCGCTTACACGTCCTCCATGCATTTCGACCAGGCGTTTCACCACTGCCAATCCAATTCCAAGTCCGCCGAGCGACCGATCGAGCGAGCGATCACTCTGCACGAACAGATCAAATACGTGCGGTAGCAGCTCGGCGGGAATTCCCACGCCGTTGTCGCA
>DATMRM010000412.1:0-4981 GCA_035566155.1 Steroidobacteraceae bacterium
CATCGCTGCGACATCCTCGAGACCGGCAACGACAGCTATCGCTTCAAGAAGCGCAAATGAGCGACAGAAGATCTGCCGCTGACGCGGCAGACTGCGCTGCGGCTTGAGACCTCAAAGGAAGCCAAAGACCAAAACCCCGGAACGAAAGACCGGACGCGCCATTACCCCTGGTCAATCTTCAACGCCGAAAGCTGGTCAATGTTCAACGCCGGTTGACAGTTAGCGATGCCGCAAGCCTTTGATTTGACTAGCTTGTGGACCTTACCTATAGTCGGTTGCCACGCCTTGCGGATAGGCCATCCCCCGTGCCCCACGATCCGTCCGAGACCGTCACGAAGCTGCTGGATCATTGGGCCCAGGGCGATCAGCAGGCGCTCGCCGCGCTGCTGCCACTGGTCTACAACGAACTGCGACGCGTGGCGCACTATCAACTACAGCGCGAGCGACCGGATCACACGCTGCAAAGCACGGCGCTGGTGCACGAGGCGTATCTGCGCCTGCTGGGCAACAAGGCGCCCGAGCTTCAGGGGCGCTCACACTTCATCGCGATTTCCTCGCGGCTGATTCGTCAGATCCTGGTCGACTATGCGCGCGAACGTCGCGCCGCCAAACGCGATGGCGGTTGCCGCGTGGCGATGGAGCTGATCGATGCGGCCCCAGTGCTGCAAGACGCGGATCTGATCGCGCTCGATGAGGCGCTGAATGATCTGTATCGAACCGACGAACGGCAGGCGAAGATCGTCGACATGAAATTCTTTGGCGGTCTGTCCTCACCCGAGGTCGCTGACGTCCTTGGGATGTCGCGCGCAACGGTTGATCGCGACTGGTCAACCGCCCGGGCGTGGTTGCATCGGCAGATTCAACGGACCGCATCGTCGTGACCGACGAGCGCTGGGAGCGCGTCAAGGATCTGCTGCACCAGGCATTGCGGTTGACCGAGGATCAGCGCAGCGCGTTTCTTGGCGAGGTGTGTCGTGCCGACGAGCCGCTGCGCCGCGAGCTTGAATCGCTGCTGGCAGCCGACGCGCAGGCAAACCCCAATTTTCTGCGCTCCGGCATGCACCTCGAGGCCCTGGAGCTGCCGGATGGCATCGACTCCGCGCACAGCCTCATCGCCGGTCATATTTTCGAACAGCGCTTTCGGCTGCTGCGGGCGCTGGGCGAGGGAGGAATGGGGCAAGTGTGGCTCGCCGAGCAGTTCGTGCCGGTACGACGCGAGGTCGCGCTGAAGCTCATTCGCGCCGGCATGTACGACGAGGCGGTATTGCAGCGCTTCCGGGCCGAGCGTCAATCACTCGCCATCATGGACCATCCTTACATCGCCAAGGTGTTCGAGGCCGGTAGCACCGCACAAGGCCAGCCCTACTTTGTGATGGAATACGTGCCAGGGCTTGCGATTACGGAATACTGCGATCACAAGCGGCTTGCCATCCCGGAGCGGCTCGAGTTGTTCATGAAGGCGTGCGAGGGCGTGCAGCACGCGCACCAGAAAGCGATCATTCACCGCGATCTGAAGCCGGCCAACATCCTGGTGATCGAAGTGGATGGCGTGCCGACACCGCGCATCATCGATTTTGGTCTGGCGAAGCCATTGGCGGACGCCTCCGCCGAGCGAACGATGCCTACGCAGTTCGGCCAGTTTCTCGGCACCCCCGGCTACATGAGCCCGGAGCAGGCCGACCCGATTGCGGCGAAGGACATCGATACCCGCACCGATGTCTATTCTCTGGGGGTGATCCTGTATGTGCTGCTGACAGGATCGAGGCCATTTGACGCTCATCACGAGGCACCCCAGCCATTTGATGAGTGGCTGCGGCAACTGCGCACCGTCGACCCGCCGCGTCTGACGGCATTGCTGACCCGGGACCATGTGGATAGCGCCGCTGCAGCGCGCGCGAGCCATACCGGACAGCTGGTGAGGCAGCTTCGCGGCGATCTCGAGTGGATCGCGTCGAAAGCGGTGTGGCGCGAGCGCGGCAGCCGCTATGCCTCGCCAGCACAGTTTGCCGAAGACCTGCGACGCTACCTGTGCCACGAAACAGTGAGCGCGCGGCCCGCAAGCGTCACTTATCAGGTGCGTCGATTCATTCGCCGGCATCGTCTGGTCGCGACGTTCGCCGCGCTGATCAGCATCTCTGCGATCGCGGCGGCGATTGCCGGCCTGTTGGCGGTACGCCGTCAGCATGAGGCCGAGTATCAACAGCGTCAGGCCCAATACCAGACGCAACAGGCGCTGCAGGCGCAGAGACATCTGCTCACTGAAGTGGCTGCCGAGCGCCTCGCCAACCGAGATGTGGCCGGTGCGCAGCAGATCATCGTCGAACTGCTCACGCATCCCAGCCTGCCGCAGGAGCGCTCGCCGGCCGCGATCAGCGTTTTTCAGATGACCCGCGCTGCGGATACTGAGATTGCGGTCTTGTCAGGACATACGGCGCGCGTGCTATCGGCGCGATATTCGCCGGATGGCGCTCGCATCGTGACCGGCTCGGGCGACAACACCGCTCGCGTCTGGGATGCGCACAGCGGTGCGGCACTCCTGATGATGAGCGGACACACCGACCGCGTGTTCGATGCGGCCTACTCGCCGGATGGCACGCGGATCGTCACGGGCTCGCACGACAAGACGGCACGCGTGTGGGATGCGCGCACCGGCAGCTTGCAGCTGACCCTCAATGGGCACGGTGATCGCGTCGACTCGGCGCGCTTTTCCCCCGACGGCCAGCGCATTGTCACCGCCTCCTGGGACAAGACGGTGCGCATCTGGGCCGCCGCCAGCGGCAAGCTGCTGACCACACTGACCGGGCACAGCGATGCGGTGTACTCGGCCGTCTACTCCGGCGATGGCCGCCGTATCGTTACCGCCTCCCAGGACAAGAGCGCTCGCATCTGGGATGCCACGAGTGGCAAACCGCTAGCCGTCCTGACCGGGCACGGCGACTACGTCGCCTGCGCTGCGTATTCCGCTGACGGACAGCGCATCGTCACCGCCTCCGCCGACAGGACCGCCCGTGTCTGGGACGCCCGCTCGGGAGCGCCGCTCGCGGTGCTATCCGGACATGGCGATGTGGTCTATTCGGCCGCCTTCTCACCCGACGGCCGGCGCATCGTCACGGCTTCATGGGACAAGTCCGCTCGCATTTGGGATGCGAGCACGGGTCGGCAACTGGCGGTGCTCGCAGGCCATCAGGACACATTGGCTTCCGCTGAGTACTCACCGGATGGCGCATACCTCGTCACGGCGTCCCAGGACCACACTGCCCGCATCTGGGATGCGCGGGTGTCGATGGAGCTGACAACGCTCTCGGGACATCGCGATGCGGTTTACTCCGCCGCCTACTCACCGGACGGCCGCCGGATCGTCACGGCATCCAACGACAAGACCGCGCGTATCTGGGACGCGCGCACCGCTGAAACACTGCAAACGTTATCCGGACATGCGGGCGCGATCGATTTTGCGCAGTACTCGCACGACGGCCGGCGCATCGCGACGGCCTCCCAGGATCGCAGCGCGCGCATCTGGGATGCCACCAGCGGCAAACAGCTCGTCGGTCTGTCAGGTCACACCGATCGTGTCTACAGCGTTGCATTCTCGCCTGATGATGCGCGCGTCGTCACCGCCTCGCGTGACAAGAGTGCGCGTCTGTGGAATGCACTCACCGGCGCTGCGCAGGCGGTGTTGTTCGGCCACACCGATCGCGTCTACTCTGGAGCCTGGTCGCACGATGGGCAGCGCATTGTCACGGCATCGCGCGATCGCACGGCTCGAATCTGGGACGCCGCCAAAGCGACCACGCTGCACACGCTCCAGGGCCACGACGATCAGATTGTGACGGCCGCCTATTCGCCCGACGACAGTCGAATCGTGACGGCCTCGTCCGATGGCACCGCGAGGATCTGGGACGCGCGCTCCGGTGCGCAGCTCACGGTGCTGACAGGCCATGGCGGGGCACTGACCTCGGCCGCGTACTCGCCCGATGGCCAACAGATCGTGACGACTTCCGAGGATCGGACCGCACGGGTCTGGAACGCGCAGTCGGGCGAGCAACTCGCGGTTCTTGCCGGCCATGCGGCGGCTGTCCTGTTTGCCGCCTACTCACCCGATGGCACTCGCATCGTCACGGCATCGGAAGATCAGACCGCGCGTATCTGGGATGCGCGCCCTCCCGGGAATCTTGCGATGCAAATCCAGTGGTATGCGGCTGCCGAGATCGCGCCCATGTCCGACGGCGAACGTCTTCAGCTCGGGCTACCACGCGATCCGCGCGTCACGACTTCAACTCCAGAACGCGCAGCGGCCAGCTCTGGCGCCGTCTCAGGCCCTGACGAACCCGAGGCGCTGGCGCGTCGCGCGGAGCAGGAGGAGCTAGCCGCCATCGGCGAGACCGAACCGGCGCTCCGGGATCAGAGGCTGCTTCGGGCATTGACCCTGTACGCTACCGCCGCTGAGCGGGCGCGTCTGCAGGGACGAGCCGGCGATCGCTACCAACACTGGTGCTATCGGCGCGGCTCGCTGGCTCGAGTGCTCGCTAGAGAGGGCTGGATGCAGCAGGCGGCTGAATCATATCGAGAGGCTCTCCAGCGGGCTCGCAACTCCGGCGGCTGACGAACCGAGAACGTGGGTGTAGATCATCGTCGTGCTGACGTCGCTGTGACCCAACAGCTGCTGTATGCGACGAATATCCACTCCCGATTCAAGCAGGTGCGTCGCAAACGAATGCCGCAGCGTGTGCGCAGTCACGCGCCTCGTGATCCCCGCTCGATGGCTTGCGCGAGTGATCGCTCGGCTCACACCCTGCTCATATTGATGATGCCGCCGACACAGTCCGGATCGAGGATCATTCGACAGCGTCGCCGACGGAAACACCCAATGCCACACCCAGCTTTCGGCAGCACGTGGAAATTTTCGTGCGCTCGTTTCAGGCAGGTGAACACCGGGCACCGAGTCTCTTCGATCTCGCATCCATAGGGAGCGCGAATACTC
>DATMRM010000413.1:0-2001 GCA_035566155.1 Steroidobacteraceae bacterium
CTCCGTCGGGCGCATGATGGGACCGGCCACCAGGTGCGGGAAGAACGTCACGAACAGGGCGTAATCGAGCAGGTTCTGCGCCGGCGCCGCGCGCCGCAGGTACACGTCCAGCGTGTACGACATGGTCGCGAACGTATAGAAGGAGATGCCGACGGGCAGGACGATGTCGTAGTGGGCGGGGTGATAGGCGATGCCGACCGCCGACATCACCGAAGTGAAGTTATCGAGCAGGAACTGTCCGTATTTGAAATACCCCAACAGGCCCAGGTTCGCGATCACCGACAGCAGCATCCAGGCATGCCGGGTCGCGGCGCGCTGCGCCTTCACCAGTCCCTGCGCGGCATACCAGTCGACCACGGTCGACACCCACAGCAGGATCACGAACGGCGGATTCCACGCCGCATAGAACAGGTAGCTCGCGATCAGGAGGTTGATTTTTTTCGTGGTCCAGGGCAGAGGCAGCGCGTGCAGCGCAAGCACGCACGCGAAGAACACGACGAACGTGAGCGAGTTGAAAACCATGATGGCCCGCCGCCCGCGCGCACGCGGACTGGCAGTCTCTCCCCCGGCACGCCCCTATGGGGCTTTTGGGCATCATGTACGAGCAGGGCCGCGTCAGGCAAATCGCCCCGGCGACCTCAGGCGGCGGGCGCCGCCGACTTCATGGCTGCCTCGGCACGCCGCTGCATCTCCTCCGCCGGCACATCCTCCACGTGCGTGGCGACCGTCCAGACGTGACCGAACGGATCTTCCAGCGTGCCCGAGCGGTCACCGTAGAATTGATCCGCCACCGGCCGCTGCGCCCTCGCCCCGGCCCTGACAGCGCGTTCGAACACGGCGTCCACATCCTCGAGGTACAGCAGGATGCTGACGCTCGATCCACCGAGCGAGCGTGGGCCGCGGTAGCCCATCGCGGGTTGCTCGTCGGCAAGCATGATCACGGAGTCGCCGATCTTGATCTCAGCGTGACCGACTCTGCCCTGCGGGTCGGCCATGCGCAGCAGCTCCGTCGCACCGAAGGCGCGCTTGTAGAACTCGATCGCCTCGGCCGCACCCTTGATGATCAGGTACGGGGTCACCGTGCGGTAGCCATCGGGAATCGGGTTTGTGGCCATGGGTTTGGCTCCTCCATTCTTAGTTCCGCAGCTTACTCCGGGGCAGGTGGCAAATTAATGACACGCGCAAGGCAGCGGCACCCGTCCAGTGCTCAGGCAGCGCCGGCACTGGAGACAGCGGTGCGCGCGTTGCGCCGGTACCAGATCCAGTACGTCACCGTGAGACACAGAAGAAACGGCACACCGAACACCAGCGTCATGCGGAACGCCTCCGTGAGGGCGGTCGTCAGCAGCACGGCTGCCATGAGCGTGGCGCCAAGCAGCGTCGTGGCGGGAAAGCCCGGCATGCGAAAGCGCAACGGCGCAGCCCCGGTCCGCGCCTGCACGCGGCGGAAGCGATAGTGGGTTACGAAAATCATCATCCAGGCGAACATGGTGCCAAAGGCCGAGATCGACACCATGAGAATGAACGCCGACTTGGGCGCGACGATGCTCAGCAGCGCCGCCACCGTGATGCCGATGCTCGAGAGCAGCAGTGCCTGTACCGGCACGCCGCGCCGGTTCAGGAGACCGAAGCGACGCGGCGCCTGATTCGCCCGTGACAGGCTGAACATCATCCGCGTGGTGATGTAGAGCTGGCTGTTCATCGCCGACAGTGCCGCAACCAGGATGACGAGGTTGAAAATGCCCGCGGCGCCAGGCACCCGCAGCGCGCGCATGACCTTCACGAACGGGCTCTCCTCGATGCCTGCCGCGGTCCACGGCACTATCGCCAGCACCAGGGCGAGGGTCAGCAGATAGAAAAGGATCAGCCGGAATACCGTCGCACGAAACGCGCGGCTGATGGCAATCTCGGGCTGCGCAGCCTCGCCCGCGGCGACGGCGATCATCTCGATGCTGAAGTAACTGAATATTGCGATGATCACCGCGACCCATACGCCCCACA
>DATMRM010000414.1:0-3057 GCA_035566155.1 Steroidobacteraceae bacterium
ACCGCCCTGCGTTGCGGCCTGCTGAGCTGCCATAGCTGTGGCCTGCTGGTGAAGTCGACGGCTCATGTGCACGGCGCCGCGTGTCCGCGCTGCGGCGCCCATCTGCATGCGCGCAAACCCGACAGTATCGCGCGCACCTGGGCCTTCCTGATTGCCGCCATCGTGCTGTATATCCCGGCGAATGCGCTGCCCGTGATGAACACCAGTTCGCTGTTCGGCTCGGAGAAGGACACCATCCTGAGCGGCGTGGTCTATCTCTGGACCTCGGGTTCATGGCCGCTCGCCGCGGTGGTTTTCATCGCCAGCATCGCGGTGCCGATGCTGAAGATACTGGCGCTGATGTACCTCGTAATCTCCACGCAGCGACGCTCGGTCATGCTCCTGCAGCAACGAACCCGCATCTATCGGCTGGTGGAGCTGGTGGGCCGCTGGTCGATGCTCGATATCTACGTCATCACCATTCTGGTCGCGCTCGTGCAGTTCAACGCGCTGGCCACGATTCAGGCCGGGCCGGCCGCGGTCGCGTTCGGTTCGGTAGTCGTGCTGACAATGTTCGCGGCCATGTCGTTCGACCCGCGCCTGATCTGGGACGCGATGGAGGATCATCATGTCTAGACCTCCCGTGCCACCAGAGCTTCCTGAAGCGGTGGCCACGCCTCGCTCGCGCTGGCGCATGCAGATCGTCTGGCTGGTGCCGATCATTGCGGTGCTGATCGGCGGCTGGCTCGCGGTCAAGGCGGTCCTCGAACAGGGGCCGACGGTCACCATCAGCTTCACGACCGGCGAAGGTCTCGAAGCGGGCAAGACCAAAATCAAGTTCAAGAACGTGGATGTCGGTGTGGTCAAGAGCGTGACCTTGTCGAGAGACCACCGCAGCGTTGTCGCGACCGCCGAACTGGTAAAGGACGCGTCAAACATGCTGGTCGACGATACGCGCTTCTGGGTCGTACGCCCACGGATTTCCGGGGGCACCGTATCGGGCATCGGTACGCTGCTGTCCGGTTCCTTTATCGGCATGGATCTGGGCGCCTCGACGAAGTCGCGGCGCGACTATGTCGGTCTCGAGACGCCGCCGGTTTTCGCCAGCGGCGTGCCCGGGCGGGAGTTCGTGCTGAAGAGCGAGGATATGGGCTCGCTCGATATCGGCTCCCCGGTCTTCTTCAGACGCCTGCAGGTGGGACAGATCACCTCGTATTCACTCGACGCGGACGGCAAGGGTGTCACGCTGCGGGTCTTCGTCAACGCGCCCTATGACAAGTACGTGCAGGACGATACGCGGTTCTGGCACGCAAGCGGCGTCGACGTGTCCCTGGGTACCGATGGCGTCAAGGTCAACACGCAATCTGTGGTCGCGATCCTGATCGGCGGCCTTGCGTTCCAGACGCCGGATGAGACGACCGGTCAGTCCGAGGCTGCCGTTCGTACCGAATTCATGCTGTTCCACGATCGCGCGGAGGCGATGAAGCGCCATGACCGCATCATCGAGAGCTATGTCTTCAATTTCAACGACTCGGTGCGCGGGTTGACGGTCGGTGCGCCGGTCGATTTCCGCGGCATCGTGGTGGGCGAGGTGGCCGCGATCTATACGCGTTTCGATCAAGCCAAGAAGCAGTTCAGCATTCCGGTCGAGGTGCGCCTTTATCCGGAGCGGTTCACATCGCGTTACCAGTCTGGCGGGTCCGGAGGCCGGCTCTCATCGGATCCCCACCGGATGGCGGAATGGCTGGTCTCGCAGGGCCTGCGAGCGCAGTTGCGAACCGGCAACCTGTTGACCGGACAGTTGTATGTTGCGCTCGATTTCTTCCCCGCTGCGCCCAAAGCCGAGGTGAACTGGAGCGCGAACCCGCCGGAACTGCCGACCGTGCCTGGCGGACTGCAGTCACTGCAGGATTCGGTCACCAGTCTGGTGGCCAAGCTGAACAAGATCCCGTTCGAAGGGATCGGCAAGGACGCGCAAAAGACGCTGGCGGATGCGGATTCACTTCTCAAACAGCTGCGCACCGAGGTGATGCCGCAGGCTCGGGACACGCTCGCCGCCGCGCAGACGGCGCTGGACTCGGCGAACGGTGCGTTGCAGCCGAACTCGCAGTTGCAGCAGGGCACCACCGATGCAATGCGTGAACTCGCGCGCACTGCGGCGGCCTTCCGTACCCTCGCGGACTATCTCGAACGCCATCCAGAGGCGCTGATCCGCGGCAAGCTGGAGGATAAGAAATGATGCGCCGATCCTTACCCATTTCCATGGCGGTGGCGCTCGCCGCGTTGTGCGGTTGTGCGTCGTCGCCGATGTCGGAGTTCTATACATTGAGTCCCCAGGCGCCGCAGGCCAGCGCCCCCGCCGCCACTCCGGTCACGGTGCTGATCGGGGTGGTGACGGTGCCTGACCTCGTCGACCGGCCGCAGATCGTGGTCCGCTCCAGCGACAACAAGGTCGAGATCAACGAATTCGCCCGCTGGGCGGATCCCTTGAAAACCCAGATCCCGAGCGTGGTCCGCGCCGATCTCGCGCGTCTGCTTGGCAGCGCATTCGTGTCCACCCGCCCGATGGCCGGCGATCCGGCCTCGGCCTACCGGGTGCAGCTCGATGTCCAGCGCTTTGACGGCACGCTCGGCGATGCGGCCACGGTCGACGTGTTGTGGTCGGTGTCGCCGCCCGGGAAAGGTTCGCCGCGCAGCGGACGCAGCACTGTGCAAGAGCACTGTGCAGGCGCCGGTTACGATGCGTTGGTGGCTGCCTATAGCCGGGCCCTCGTCACGGTCAGCCGCGACATCTCCGCTTCGATCCGCCCGTAGCCCATCCGCACGGAGGAAAAGCATGGGTCCCGTATTCGTGGACGTAGCGGAACAGGCGCGCTTGAACGCCGCGCGTGAGGCTCAAGTCCCATGGAAGAAATGGGGACCCTATCTCAGTGAGCGACAGTGGGGGACGGTCCGGGAGGACTACAGCGAAAACGGCGATGCCTGGAACTACTTCACCCATGACCAGGCGCGTTCGCGCGCCTATCACTGGGGCGAGGACGGGCTGGCGGGCATCTCAGACGACAAGCAGCAGCTTTG
>DATMRM010000415.1:0-6790 GCA_035566155.1 Steroidobacteraceae bacterium
CGAATGTCATCCGCCTCGCGTGTGACGACGATGCGCTGATAGGGCGTCGACTTGGAGAACACCGCCTGACCGGGATACTGACCCTCTTCGCTCACCGCCATGATGTCATCGGCGTAAGCGAAACCGCCCACGAGCAGCACCATTGCCGCGCACGCCGAGAGGCGATGCCGACCCGCAAAGCGCAGGGCGGTTCTCGGTTCCTGACTGGGTCGCAACAGGAGAACCCAGGCAACCGCCACATTGAGCAGGCCGAACAGAAAACTGGTACGGATCAGGCCGAGACGCGGCACCAACAGCAGCGGGAACAGGAGCGAGGCGATCAACGCCCCGACATAGTCGGCGGCCAGTACACGTGCCACCAGGTCGGCGAGCGCATATTCGTTCTGTAGGATGCGCAGCAGTAGCGGAATCTCAAGGCCTACCATGACCCCGATCAACCCGACCAGCGAATACAGAGCCACGCGGAAATGCGAAACCTCGCCGAACACCAGAAACAGGATCGCTGCCGAAAAGCCGCCGATCAGTCCCAGGACGATCTCGACCCGCACGAAGTTGTCGACCAGCGAGCCGTCGATGTAGCGCGAGAGCCAGGAACCGATGCCCATCGCGAACAGATACGCACCGATGATGGTTGAGAACTGCGTGACTGAGTCGCCGAGCAGGTAGCTGGCCAGCGTGCCGGCGACCAGCTCATAGACCAATCCGCAGCTGGCGACGACCAGTGCCGAGAACAGCAGCGGCGTGCGCATCGAGCGCATCGTTGGAGTGCGGCTCGCGCTGGCTAGCCGTGAATCGCCGCCGAAATGATCATGGCCAGGCCGATCGCCATCGAACCGATCAGGACCGCGAGGGCAATGTTCTGCTTTTCGTTGATCTCCTGCCACAGGTGGTAGGGAGTGATGCGGTCGAGCAGCCAGAATCCGACGCCGTAGATAACCAGTCCGATCGCGGCGAACAGGATCGAGTTGCCGACGGGTCCCAGGTTGGTGAAGTTCACGACAGTGCTCCTTGGATTATTTGTGAAAGAAGAAACCGCCACCGGAGTGGCCGTAGCTGGAGGCGTAACGTGTGGGCGGGCCGGCGAACGGAACGTAGCCGCGCGCGTTGGCCCCGACCAGATACAGCAGCGCCGCCCCGCATACCAGGACATAGGCGAATTGCCTCATCATCGACGGACCCTCTGGGAGTTGGCGCCGGTGGGACTGTAGTCGCTGTCTGACCAGCGCTCGCGTTCGGCCACGCCGCTGCGGAATGCGAGATAGATCGGATAGCTCAGGATCAGCAGCACCGCGATCCAGAAGTTGCGCCATACCACCACGTCGTAGCGCAGCCCGATCTGAATGCTGGTGTCGAGCGGGCGGCCGGAGTTGTCACCGCTGGTCCCGTCCACGAGCAGGGTGTACGTGCCGGCCGGCACATTCGGGATCAAGGCTCCGCCATTGCGCGAGCCTTCGCTCCAGGAACCATCGCTGTCGTAGCCGTGGTAGTACTGAAACGCATTGACGAAACGGTAGCTCTGACCGGTGTCGGTGTTGGTGAGCGTTCCCTGCAGTTCGACCCAGGCGTTGTCGATGTTGCCGGAGGCGACCACTTCATCGACCGAATGCGCGCGGGGCAACGAGAAAGGTCCATAGACCTGCGTCTCGTCGCTGAGCTTGTGCTTGAGGTTGTAGGTGCCCAACGGTATCACCGTGCTCTTTGCCAGCGCGGCGCACACGATCTGAACCAGGAACGCCGCGACAATCGCCCACAAGGCCAGTCTGCGCACCGACCGCAGTGTCTGCGCAGCGGTGTTCGGTTGATTGATGCCCAGATAGCTGCGAGCGGGGCTGTGGTTGTGAAACGCGGCTTCAACCTCCGCGGGTTCGATGTACTCGAGCAGGGTCCAGGTGACCTCCTGCCCGGATTTCTCGCACGAGAGCATCAGTGGCGGCGCAATGTAGTCGGTCGCCAGCACACTCTCGCCGGTGGACACTCGCCAGTAGAACTCACCAACCACCCAGTCGACGACCGCTTTGTCCATGTCGAACTTGCGGAAGCGGTGTCCCTGATAGGGCACGCCGACGTCGGGGTGGACGGTAGAGGTGTCCTTGATCATCTGGCCCAGATTCCAGTGACCCTCGTCGTACACCAGCCAGCGAAAGCCGAGGTAGGGGTTGAACAACAGGTACTCCTCCCAGCGTCCGCCAGCACCCGACGAGCGACCCAGGGCGCCGATCACCTCGAAGGTCTGCTTACGCAGCGTGCCGCGTGTACCGAGCGGGATGTGCAGGTTGCGGGTGACCAGCGTGTACTTCTGGATGAGCTGGATGTCCGGTCGGGACACGTCGATGTGGCTGCCACAACTCGGGCAGGCAATCATCACGCTCTGACCGATCGCACGCAGCGTGATGCTGGCTCCGCAGGCCGGGCAGGCGATCATTTTTGCGCTGCCGGGAGCGGCCATTACCAACCCTCCAGCTGCCGCAGGTTCGAGAATTTGCACTCGTCGAACTCGACGTAGCGTCCGACGTACAGCCGCGACTGCTGCGCGGCGAGTTCAATCGTCGCGAAGGCAACGCCGGGACCTCGCAGATCGATGCTGGTCATGTTCATGCCGGTGATCGCGGCGCTGGTGAGGTCGCCTTCGGCGGCGGTCACCGTGACGACTTTGATGTCGGAGACACTGTAAGCCCGGCCGGCGATGTTGACCGTGGTGCCTGGCGGAGCGGTCTTGAGCGCCTCGACAGAGGCGATACCGCCCAGTTCCTTCATCGGGTGCTCGAAGGTCATCACCAGATCGCCCTGGGCTTCCGCCAGCCAGCCAAACTGCGGCGAATCGAAATTGGCGCACCACTCGCTCCAGCTGCCTTGTTCCCAGGTTTTGCGGATACGCCCCACCAGGGTGAAATGCCCCTTCTCGAACACGCCAGCGGTATGCAGCTGCAGCGGACTCAGGTCATCGGGCACTTCGGCGACTCGGCCGATGGCTTCGAGGCAGGCGTCGCGACGCACGAGCAGCGAACGGCAATACGGGCACACCGAATAGGGCGCAGCGCTCCGGAATTGCACCGGAGCGCCACACGAAGGGCACGTCGGACTCCCCATCCGCCTCTCTCCCTGGCCGCTTTTGTGTGGCAGGGAATATACCGGAAGACGGCGTTGGTGCGGGTGCGGCGATCGTGCGCCGGCGGCGGTGCCTACTTGCTGACGTTGAGGAAGGGGATCGGGGCTCCGGCGTAGATCGCTTCCGGCAGTTTGCCGTCCCACTTGTCAGCCTTGGTGCGCTCGACCTCGATGCGGCGCAATTCCAGCACATTGCCGCCCTGGGCCAGCGCGGAATTCTGTACCTTGATCGCCTCGGCCTGCGCCTCGGCGATCTTGAGCTGCGAGTAGGCCTCGCCATCGGCACGCGCTCTCTGGGCGCTGGCTTCCGCTTCGGCGACCGCGACCTTCTGCTTCTGCTCGGCTTCGACGGTCTTCAGCTTGTTCTCCGCCGCGAGGCGCAGCTGCTCCTGCGTGACCTTCTCATTGATGGCCCGCATGTACGAATCGGAGAACGAGAAGTTGCGCATGTCGATGTTGATGACCTGCGCGCCGTACTTGGTGAGTTTCTCCGACAGCGCCTGATTGATGTCGCCCGAGACCTTGGCGCGTTGCGCGATCAGATCCGGAGCGGTGTAGCGCGCGGTGACCGCCTTGAAGATTTCCTGGGTCGCGGTTTCCACATAGGAGGACAGGTCACCGTTGTGCGAGTACTTCTCGAACACTTCGGAGACGCGGTCGGTAGCGATGCTATAGCGCACGGTCAGGCTCACCTTCACCGGCTGCTGGTCGTAGGTGCTGCCCTCGGCATTGTCCACATTGGCCTGTTCGGCGCGGATGCTGAAAATCGTCAGCTTGCGCCATGGCGGCAGGACCGCCAGTCCCTCGCCTTCGATGCCGGTAATGGCGCCAAAGGTGGTGACCACGCCACGGCTGCCCGTGGGGACGGTATAAAACGGCCAGATGAACACCAATCCTAAGATGACCAGCACGCCATAACCGACGTAGCGGATGAGCTTGCCCTGATCGAAAGCCGGGACACGATAGTCCGCCATAGACCCTCCCACCTTGGGCTTTAGCGCCCTTATCACCCCAATCTTGGGGGTGGGGTCGGTTATTTCAAGGAGTCGTTGTAGGCGTGGAGCGCCGAGCGCAAGTCAGGCTGCAATCGCTCGTCTAGGAGGCGCGCCGAACATCGCGCTCGGCACTGTCCAGACCACCGCGCAGCACGTAGGCGTCGAAGCCGCGTTCCATCAGGATGAACGCTGCCGCGGAGCTGCGCCGTCCGGTGTCGCAGTAGGTGACGTATTTGGTCTGGCGATTGAGCGTCGAGATCTTGAGACGAATGAAATACAGCGGAATATTGGTGGCGCCTTCGATCGCGAGATTCTGGTACTCGGACGGCAGACGCACGTCGAGCCATTTCGCGCCCTTGACGACCATTTCCTTGGCCTGCGGATAGTTGATCCACTGCACCAGCGGCTCGTTCATCAGCGCTCGGAAATCGGCCTTATTGAGGCGCATCAGCACGCCGTCGGTCAGCATCGCGACGGTGGCATTGCGCTTGGCCTCGGAGATCAGCGCTTCCTCACCGAAGGTGTCACCGACGCTGAGCTCGGCGAGCTTCAGGCCGCCACGATTCATCGGTGTCTCGCGCGTGACGAGGCACTTGCCGCTGACGATCGCGTAGAAGAAATCGCCCTCGGAGCCTTGCTGGATGATGGTCTCGCCGGCGCGACACGAGATGCGCTGCATGCGCATGAAAATCGCCTGGATGTTGGCGGGCGGGATGCGCTGGAATGCCTGGGTCTGCAGCAGCGTGGTCATCCAGTCATCGCCAGGATTGGTACCCATGTGCGCCTGCAGCTCGGCGACCTCATAGGTGCCGGTCTGATCCCAGGTGATCATCATGTCGAGCAGCTCGCTGTCGATCACGAGGTACTCGATCGGATCGACCGCGCGGGCGGTGACCTTGCGCGGCAGCTGGGGCGCGATGGGGTTGCGCGCTTCGGGACTGCCCGCGCGAATCATTGCGATCGTGCGTTCGCCTTCGCGCAGTTCGAGTAGACCGGCAACCAGCCAGTACGAGCGCTTCTCGCGATCGCCTTCCTTGAACAGGACGCGATTCGCGGCGAGCTTGTTGACGACGACTTTACGGGCCAGCGCGTCGAGATTGTCTTTCTTCATTCCCTCGAATGGCGAGAATCTTCGAAGCAGCGCCACATCGATGGGCTTCACGTCGCTCATGCGCGAGCCTCAGTTCCTCATATGATTCAAGTTAACAAATCGATGGTAGCACAGCCCCTTTGCTGCTCCCCTGACGCCAGTTCACGCATTTATTGCGGCCCAACCCGGATCCGGTCGGAAGCGCTCGCCATAACGTTGTTCGAATGACTTAAGTCGGGCGAGACATTGATCAATGCCGCGGGCCCGAGCGTAGGTGAGCGGGCCGCCGCGGAACGGTGCGAAACCAGTACCGAAGATCACGCCAGCGTCGACCAGGTCGGCGTCCTCGACGACCTGTTCACGCAGGCAAGCGACGCATTCATTGACGACCGACAGTATCAGACGATCCGCCAGGTCCTCCGGTGCCGCCCCGACGCCTGGCGAACGCACCACTTTGCCTTCCTGCCAGGTATAGAAACCCTGACCCGTCTTGCGGCCAAGTTTCCTGGCCGCGACCAGATCGCGCACCGTGCTGACGAAAGCCGGCGGCTCCTGCTTCAGTTCGCGCGTCACGATCTCCCCGACGTGCAATACGACGTCAAGGCCTACCACGTCGGACAGTTCAATCGGTCCCACGGGCATGCCGAAATCCGTGGCCGCGCGATCAATCGCGTTGAAATCCACACCTTCCCCCGCCGCGTGGAAAGCCTCGTGAAGGTAAGGGAACAGCACGCGATTCACCAGAAATCCGGGGCTGCTGCGGCACGGAAGCGGCAGTTTGTCGATGCGTCGCGCGAACGCCATCGCGCCGCTGAGCACCTCGGGACGAGTGGCCGGGTAGTGCACGACCTCCACCAGCGGCATCTGCGGTACCGGGTTGAAGAAGTGCAGTCCGACCAGGTGTCCCTGATCGTGCAGGGTTGTGGCGAGCGATTCGAGCGTCAGACTCGAGGTATTGCTGGCGAGTACCGCTGCGGTGCGCATGCGCGGTTCCGCCACCGCATACAGCGCCTGCTTGGCGGACAGGTCCTCGAAGATCGCCTCGATCACGATGTCCGCACTGGCAACGCCCGCGCCAGAGACGTCCGCTTGCAGACGACCCGCGGCGGCGGCACGCTCCGGGCCGTTCAGTCGCTTGGCGAACAGCGCCTGGGCGCGCTCGAGTGCCGGCTCGACAAACTTCATCTCGCGGTCCTGCAACGTCACGTTGAGGCCACGCAGCGCGCACCAGGCCGCGATATCCCCCCCCATGACACCGGCGCCGATCACGTGAATGCGCTCAATCGCTAGGCCGCCTTTGCCTACTCCCAAGCCCTTCAATCGGTCCTGCAGCAGGAAGACGCGAATCAGGTTGCGGGCGCTGTCGCTGTGAAACAGCGAAGCAATCGAGTGAGCCTCGGCCGTGAAGGCGGCCTCGCCTTGCGCCCCGTACTTCGACCACAGGTCCACGATGGCATACGGGGCGGGGTAGTGCTCGCGGCGCGCGCTACGGGCGACCTGGCGCAGCAGTGCGGGGCGAATGAACGGCCGCACCATCGGCCAGCTTAAGACGCGCTCCGCCAACGGCGGCCGGTGCCGCGGCGGTGTGCTACGGATGAAA
>DATMRM010000416.1:0-6711 GCA_035566155.1 Steroidobacteraceae bacterium
TGCCGAGCAGGTGAGCCGGGGTGAGTTTCGCCAGGCATTGGTGAGCAAGAGCGGCGATAAGCTCGGCGAACTCGAGCACGCGTTCGAGAACATGCGCCTGGCGCTGCGCAATACCACCTTTTCACGCAACTACCTGCACAGCGTGCTCAACAGCATGACGGATGCGGTGTTTGTCACCGCACCAGGCGGGGTGGTGCGTATCGCGAACGAGGCGGCGTGCCGCCTGACGGGCTACCCGGACGGCGAGCTGATCGGAATGGATCTGATCAACCTGCTCGATCAGCCCGAGAAGCTCGGCACCGATCCTCTGTCTATCGCGCGCGAAGCCGGCGAGTCGGTGCTTCGTACCCGGACCGGACAGACGATCCCGGTTTCTTTCGTCGGCTCGAGTATCGCCACCGAAGACCCGCAGTTTCAGGGCGAAATCTATGTCGCGCGCGACATCACCGAACGCAAGCGCGCCGAACGCCGTATTCGTTATCTGGCGCGTTACGATGCACTGACCAAGATTCCCAACCGCATGCAGTTCCAGCACCTGCTGCAGCAGGGCATTGCCCGCTCGCGCCGCAGCGGTACCGGTGTGGCCCTGCTGTATGTGGACATGGACCGCTTCAAGGAGGTCAACGATACCTTCGGCCACGCGTCCGGTGATCGTGTGCTCGAAGTGCTGACCGAACGTTTGACGCGGGTTCTGAACACCGAGGCCGTGCTCGGCCGTCTGGCCGGTGACGAGTTCGCGCTGTTCGTGGATAGCGTCAACGAGAACGCCGAAGAAGCCGGCGCCCAGGTCGCGCAGCTCGCGCGCACGGTGCTGCATGCGGCCGGAGAGGCGTTCCATATCAATCAGCAGGAAGTGTTCCTGACCGTCAGCATCGGCATCGCGCTGTGCCCGCGTGACGCGGAAAACGTCATTGATCTGATCCGCAATGCCGATGCGGCGATGTACTACTCGAAGCAGAACGGCGGCAACACGTACGCCTTCTACTCGCCGGAGATGAATGCGGCCGCGGTCGAGCGGCTGATGCTCAAGAGCAAGTTGCGCCGCGCGGTGGAGCGCGATGAGTTCGTGGTGCGCTATCAGCCAAAAATAGATTTACGCGACGGCCGCGTGGTCGGCGCCGAAGCGCTGCTGCGCTGGCGATTGCCGGGGCACGGCGACATTCCGCCGACGCAGTTCATCCCGCTGGCTGAAGAGAACAACCTGATCAGCGCGATCGGAGAATGGGTGCTGGAGCGCGTGTGCATGGACTTTCGAGCGCTGCGCCGTCATGTGCCGGATCCGGGGCGCATTTCGCTCAACCTGTCGCTGAAACAGCTGAAGCAGGCCAGTTTCATTCTTAACTGCCGCACCGTGTTCGAGCGACACGCCGTGCCGACGCGGAACCTGGAATTGGAGATTACCGAATCGACATTGATGGCCGATCCACGCCGCACGGTCGAGATGCTCAACCAGCTGCACGACATGGGCCTGCATCTGTCGATCGATGACTTCGGTACCGGCTACTCCTCGCTGTCGGCGCTGCAACAGTTCCCGATCGGTACGCTCAAGATCGATCAGTCGTTCGTGCGCGATGCCGCTGAAGATCCCGCTGATGCCGTACTGGTACGCACGATTATCGACATGGGCCATAGCCTGGGGATGGAGGTGGTCGCGGAAGGAGTCGAGTCCACGCGTCAACTGGAGTTCCTGCGCGACAGTCGTTGCAATTTTGCACAGGGTCAGCTGTTTGGTCCGGCGCGCAGCATCGAAGAGCTGTTGCACCTGTTGCAGGTACAGCAGAACGGACGCTCGGAGTTCGCCAGCCTGATACCCTCCACACCCGCCTCAGCGCGCCCGATATCCGCCTGACGGGCACAATGCCCGTATGCGCGCGTTCACGCTACGCTGGCTGTTGCGGCTGATTGCTCTGACGTTGCTGGTCGCCTGGATCGGCAGCACGTTGTGGCACAGCGACCGCCGCTTGCCGCCAGGCATTCACATCGGCGGATCCTGGGAAAATATGCCGGTCAGCCAGATACGATTTCTGCGCGATCTGTCCGCGGCCGATGCCAGTGGTGCGCCACTGAGTGAGCGGCAGATCGACGCTGAGCTGCAGCGCATGATCGAGGGAGCGCGCGAAATCATTGTGATCGATGCGGGCCTGTTCGGCGATCTGCCAGCGGCGGGCCCCAAAGCGCCTCGTCTGCGTGTCGCCCCGACGGTTGCGGCGGCGCTCACCGACACGCTGCTGAAGGCCAAGCAGGATCAACCTGCGCTGCAGGTACTCATGTTGGTCGACCCAGCGAGCAGCGAGCTGAGTTCAGCTTCCGGTCCGATCGATCGACTGCGTGCCGCCGGCATCGACCTCGTGCCGGTCGCAACCGGCCGACTGCGATCCCCCAACGCCGCGTTCGTGGCGTTCTGGCAGCTGTGCTGTGGTTGGTGGAGTCACGGCAAAGGCGCCGGCAGCTGGCCGAATCCGATCGGCGTCGGACCGCCCGGTGTGGCGATGGGCCTGTGGGGTCGCATTCCGCCCTATCAGCGCGCTCATCGCCAGTTGATCGTCGCTGACGATGGTAACGGCAATCTGGACGGAATGATCTTCTCCCGACCGCTGAACGCCGAGGCGGCACTGCACTCGGCGACCGCGCTGCGTGTGTCGGGTCCGGCGCTGGACGCCACGCTGGAATCCGAGTTCGCAGTCGCGCAGTTTTCCGGCTGGTTCGGCGGTGGCGCCATGCAGGCGCGCGCGCAGCGCATGCTCGAGCGGCAACGCCAGAGTTCTTCCGGCCCCCCGCCTCCGGAAACCGCTCGCGCCCGGGTCGTGAGCGAGTCCATGATCGGTGAATCAGTGGTATCGCTGATCGATGCCACGGGTCGGCACGACAGCATCGAGGTGGCGGCACTCTATTTGTGTGAGCGCGATCTGGTACGTGCACTGCTCGATGCGGCGCGTCGGGGTGTCGCGGTACGTCTGCTGCTCGATCCGGACAAAGATGGCTACGGTTACGATCGCTCGGGACTACCCAATCGTGTGGTGGCCTCCGAACTGGTGGCCAGCAGTGACGGCGCGGTGCGGGTGCGTTGGTATCGCACCCACGGCGAGCAGTTCAGCGCGGGAGTTGTCCTCATCCGCAGCAGCCGGCGAAGCCTGCTGGCCGTGGGAACCGCTGACCTCAGCCGGCGCGACCTGGACGACTACAACCTGGCTGCTGATTTCATCGTCGAGGTAGCACCCGGCTCAGCGCCTGCCTCCGACGCCCTGAACTGGTTCGATACGCTCTGGTTCAACCGGGCATCCGGTGGGATCGAGTACAGCAGTGATGCCGACGTCTATGCGGATGCCTCGCAATTGCGCTACTGGCAGTACCGGCTGCTGGAGGCCACTGGCGCTGCGTTCGACTGAGACGCACTCGACATCCAACGCCCGGGATTTATGGCCATAATCAAGCAATTAAGGGCAGGGAGCATCGGCTTGATGCGCTACAAGGACAACCGTGAGCAATCCGCAGAATTGCTCAGGATGGTGTTGCCGCTGATGGCGCGCCATTCAGCCGGTTTCCACCCGCTAAGCTATGCGGTCTGGTACGAATACGTTTCCGGGACCAACCCGGCGTTGCACGCCGCGGTCGATGCACGTCTGGCGCAAGGCGCCAAATTGGGTGACCGGGACATCGAAGCGCTGTTTGACGCTCATGTTGCGATGCGCGACCTGGATACCTCCGCCCGCATGCGCAGCGAGATTGCTCGCCTGGTCAAACATGTCGAGGGCGTCGCCGTCGAGGCCGGTCAGGAAGTGCACCACTACGGGGAAGAGTTGGATGGCTATCGTGAGCGCCTGCTGGTGGATTCCGGCAAGGAATCAATCGTCGAGGTGGTGGAATCGTTGATCGACGAGACCATGCGTGTGCGCGTCAAGACCGAGATCTACCACGAGCATCTGAAGAAAAGCTCCGAAGAGGTCGAGCGCCTGCGTGGCGAACTGGAGATGGTACAGGGACTGGCGCAGACCGACCCGCTGACCGGACTGCTGAATCGTCGTGGATTCGAGCAGCAGCGACAGCGCCTGTGCGGCAACAGTGCCGCCGGGTTCACAGTGCTGACCCTTGATATTGATCATTTCAAGGCCATCAACGATGCGCACGGTCATCTGCTGGGCGATCGCGTGATCGTCGCGGTGGCCAATGTGCTGCGCAGTTGCGTCGGTGAGCGCGGACCGATTGCCCGGCAGGGTGGCGAGGAGTTCGCGGTGCTGTTGCCGCACACATCCAGCGCTGGCGGCGTCGAACTGGCCGAGCGCATTCGTGCATCGGTCGAACACGGCAAGATCCGTCGTGCCGATACCGAGGAAACCATCGGTAACGTAACGGTTTCGATCGGTGTCGCAAGCTGCGGCGAGAACGAACAATTCGAAGCGATGTTGGCCCGAGCCGACGGCGCGCTCTATCAGTCCAAAACCTCCGGCCGCAATCGGGTGACGGTGGCCGAGCGCGTTTTCCGAGAAACAGCCTAGTCCCGATTTCACCCGTCGCAGTTTTGTGCTCTGATGCGCGTCGGTTCCACCGCATCAGGATAGGTGCTGCATGAAAATCGGAATGATCGGACTGGGTCGGATGGGCTCCAACATGGTCCGCCGACTCATGAAAGCGGGTCACAGCTGTGTTGTATTCGACAATACCGCCGCTGCGGTGACGGCTCTCGCTGGCGAAGGTGCGACCGCTTCTTCATCGACTGCAGATCTGAGTTCCAAACTATCCTCTCCGCGTGTCGTGTGGATGATGGTGCCTGCAGCCGGTGTCGATCCTCTGATCCAAGCGCTGCTGCCGCATCTCGGACGCGGCGACATCCTGATCGACGGTGGCAACTCGCATTACGCCGATGACATTCGGCGCGAGCAGGAGCTCGCCGCGCGTGGCATCCGTTATCTGGACATTGGGACCAGCGGCGGACTGTGGGGTCTGGAACGCGGGTATTGTCTGATGATTGGTGGCGAGGATCAGGCTGTGCAGTATCTCGATCCGGTCCTGGCTGCGCTGGCGCCGGGACCTTCGCAGTCCGGCATCGGGAGCGGGACGGCAAGTCGCGGTTACCTGCACTGCGGCTCGGCCGGGGCCGGTCATTTCGTCAAGATGGTCCACAACGGCATCGAATACGGTCTGATGGCCGCCTACGCCGAAGGCTTCAATCTGCTGCATGCGGCGAATAAGCCCGCCCAGGCACACGAGGCCAGCGCCGAGCACGCTCCGCAGCGTGGCGTGTTGCCGAAGACGCGTGAGTTCAAGATGGATCAGATCGCCGAACTGTGGCGTCACGGCAGTGTGGTCAGCTCCTGGCTGCTGGATCTGCTGGCGCAACAGCTCGACAAGAATCCAAACCTGGAAGACTTCGCCGGTCACGTCGCGGATTCCGGCGAAGGCCGGTGGACGATCGAGGCCGCGATCGATACCTCGGTGCCGGTACCGGTGCTGGCAACCGCGTTGTTCTCGCGTTTCAGTTCGCGTGGCGAGGATGACTACGCGAATCGAACCCTGTCAGCGATGCGCTTGGGGTTCGGCGGGCATCACGAAATCGCCGGCAAATAGAAGTGACCTGACGCGCCAGCGTGGATGCAATCGAGGCGGCCTGAAGGCATTCAGACGCTTCAGCTGCTCGGGCGTGCAGCCGCTCTTGCCGGCGCGCTCGACTGCGAGGGGCGAGGCGGGGTCGTGTGCGGCTGTGGCGCGGGCGCGATCCGGTGCAGCGGCTGGGCTGGCGGCGCAGGCGGTGTTGCGGGCATCGGCGCGGTCCCCGGGATAGGAGTCGCTCGGGATACGGTTGTCCTGGGTGCGGAAGGCGGCGTCGGCGTGAGCGATGAAGCGCGCGCCGGTGATGTCACCCACGGGGCGTGCACTGCGCTGTCGCGCGGCGTCGTATTGTCAGCCGGTGCTGAATGCTCCACCGGGCGCACGTCGCGCGCGTAGATCGTCGGTCCGATCGGCGACGGGATCGGTTGGTACGAGTTCAACGGGCGTGACGCAGGCGCATTGACCACCACGTGCGGCATCGCAGTCGCGGCCGCTGACACCGGATCGCGTGTCGTCACGACCGGACGATGCAGGATCTGCGCCGGAGGAGCATTCACATGAGTGGCATGCGCGATGAGCGGTGGTGTGGACGTCACGGACGCGGGCGCGGCGATCAGGGCCGGCGCGAAACTGCGATGAGCCTGCGCAGGCGGCGGCACCCAGCCCCAGCGACCATTGAACTTGACCCAGCGACCATAGTGAAACGGCGCGAATCCCCACGGCGCTTTGTCAATCCAGGTCCAGCCCCACGGGACTACCCATGCCCAGCGCCCGTTTTGAAAGGGAGCCCATCCCGCACCCACCTGAGCCGGGAACCACACAGCGCCGTATTCGGACTGAGTGTTCCATTGTCCTGAGTCATTGAGCTGGTCGGTGCCCGGAAGGTCCTGCTGAACCGGCGTCTGCGTCTGCTGTTGCCGTTGCCTCTGCTGCCACTGCGTGTCGCGTTGCGAGCACCAGTGGTCGAAACTGTCCGCGCTGTGCGCATCAGCGACGTCAAGTGTGCCGTCAGCGGCGAACACCACGCCCTGTCCATCGCGCAGACTGATACCCTCGCCCGAGCGGTTGGTGAGATGTGTGGCGCCGCTACGCACCAGCACCGTGGTCGTCCCGTTCAGATCCACATTGATCCGATAGTCGCCATCGCGCTGAAGCGTCAGCGCGACT
>DATMRM010000417.1:0-11336 GCA_035566155.1 Steroidobacteraceae bacterium
CAGGCCATGCAGCTCCTGCAGGAACAGCGGACCGTAGATCGAGAACGGATCGTTCGCGATCGACAGCAACAGAGCCATCCAAAGAGCGACGCCCAGCGCACTGCGCAGCGAGAAGGCATCTGTCGGAAACAGCGCGCCTGCGCGCCGGTTGTGGCGCAGCACCATGCAGAGTGCCATCACGGCCAGCAGGATCAACGCACCCTTCAGAGCGCTATGCTCGCAGACCTGTGCGACGCATATCGCAGCGATGGAAAAGCCCATCAACGAGAGCTGCCCAATGGGAAACGCCGCCCGCCCCGGCTGAGGTACGGGACGATCGTGTTCGAGTGCGCGCGCCGCAGTGATGGCAAGTGCTATCGCTGCCACCGCCACCGCCAGGAATGCGTTTCGCCACGAACCGGCGTTGGCGAACAATCCGCCGATGAGCGGCCCGAACAGCACCGCGACGCCCCACATACCGGAGATCGCCGCAAACGCGCGCGCCCACTGACTCTGCGGTAGTGAGCTTCGCACCAGCACATAGGAGAGCGACGACAGCAGGCCGCCGCCGGCTCCCTGGATGAAGCGGCCGACGATCATTTGCGCCATGCCAGTAGCGCTCGCGCAGGTGAGTGCACCGGCGCCAAAGACGACACCGGCAGCGATGAATGCCTGCCGCGCGCCGATGCGTGCCGTCAGCACGCCCCCGGCCGAGGCCGCGGCGATCGACGAGGCCAGATACGCCGCCGTGAGCCAGGTGATGTACGCGATGCCACCGAACTCACGTATTGCACTGGGAGCGACGGTCGCAGCGAGCAACGCGTTCATCGCGTACAGCAGTATCCCGCTCAGCAGCACGAGCATTCGCAGCGTCATCATGCGGCGCACACGACGCACGACCCGGCGTCGTTTTGTTTCAGATTTGAGGCAGTTTCTTGAACGCTATTTGCGTCGTTTGGCCTTGTCGGCGGCCTTGCGGCTTTCGCGCAATGCCCCCGGCAACGCCTTGGTCGCCGCGCGCACTGCTTTCTTCGCCGCATGAGCGGCATCACGCGCTTCTTTGTAGGCCGACCTTGCGGCTTTCCACTGCAGCTTCGCCACGCGTGCCGCGCGCTTGGCTTCGGCCGCCCGCTGCTGCGCGTTGCGCACCGCTTTCAAAAATGCGCTTTTCGAAGTGGATTTCTTCGGTTCCGCCGCTTTTTTTCGCTTTTTCATAATGAAGATCGGACATTGAACCTGCGCTACGGATTGACATTTTAATTGACTCTCGCTCCAGCCGCTAATTTTGCGCGTTTCGTGCCTGAGTACTCTAGTTCGCTCCGGCGGGAATTGTGAGATCGATACTGTAATATGGCGTTCATGATCAGTTGGCAGGCCATGACGCTCAACGGCCTTCTGCGCCTGACGTTCAAGCGCCGGGGCAAGAAGCCGATCGACCTGGGGCGACTGCGCCGGGATCCGGTACGGTTTGCGCTCGCGGTTCCGGCCGGTTTCGTCGTCGAAACACTGCGCACCGAGGACGGGCTCGATTTTGACGTGGTTGCCTCCCGTGGCGCGCCCGGCTCGACCGCCGGCGTCGTCGTACTGTACCTGCACGGCGGCGGATACATCTTCGGCTCGCCGAAGACGCACCGTCAGGCGCTGATCGCGATGGCCAAAGCTTGCGGTGCGCCGGTCTTTGGCCTCGACTATCGACTGGCGCCGGAACATCCGTTCCCTGCCGCAGTTGACGACGCGGCTCGAGCCTACCAATGGCTGCTGCGGCAATACCCGGCGAGTGAGATCGTACTGGCCGGAGATTCAGCCGGAGCCGGACTGGCAATTGCAACCGCGCTGGGTGTGCGGGACCAGGGACTCAAACAGGCCGCCGCGATCGTAGGTTTCTCGCCGTATTCGGATCTTGCCGTGACCGGTGACTCGGTCGAAGCCAATGCTCGCAGCTGCGCGATGTTTACGCCGCAGGGCGTGCGCGAAGCCGCGGCGATGTACCTGGCCGGTGCCAACCCGCGCGACCCGCGCGCCTCACCGTTGTATGCGGACTTGCGCGGCTTACCGCCGATGCTGCTGTTTGCCAGCCGCCACGAGCTCCTGCGTGATGACACACTGCGGCTGGCGGAACGCGCCAGGGCTGCCGGTGTCAAAGTGGAACTGGTGGTGCGTGATCGGCTGCCGCACGTCTGGCCCGTTTTCGTTGCATTGTTGCCGGAAGCTCGCGAGGCGTTCGCAACCGTTGCCACATTTGCTCGGCAGATTGCCGCGCCGCGCGCGCAGGCGTGAGCGTGTTACGCGAACACTTTGATGTCCTGATCATCGGCGCCGGTCTGTCCGGCGTGGGTGCGGCGGTCACACTGCGGCGCGACTGCCCGAAGAGGACCTACGCGATCCTGGAAGCGCGCGACAGCATGGGCGGCACCTGGGATCTGTTTCGCTATCCGGGGATTCGTTCTGATTCGGACATGTATACGCTCGGGTATTCCTTCCGCCCGTGGAAGGATGCCAAGTCTCTGGCCGACGGTGCCTCGATTCTGAAGTACATCAGGGACACCGCCAGCGAAAGCCGCATTGATCAACACATCCGCTTCCAGCACTGCGTGACACGCGCGTCATGGTCATCCGACGAGGCGCTGTGGACGGTCGCAGTGGAGCGCGGAGCGCAGAGGCAACAGGTCGAATTCACCTGCAGCTTTCTGTTTACCTGCACCGGCTACTACAGCTACGCAGAGGGCTATTCGCCGCTGTTCCCCGGCGCGGGGCGCTTTACCGGGACGGTCATTCACCCACAGAAATGGCCGACGTCGCTCGACTACGCCGGCAAGCGCGTGATCGTCATCGGCAGCGGGGCCACGGCTGTGACGCTGATTCCGGCGATGGCGAAGAGCGCCGCTCACGTCACAATGCTGCAGCGATCGCCCACGTATATCGTGTCGGCGCCGAACCGCGATGGCGTGGTGAATTTTCTTCGCGACCATCTGCCGGAAACGGTGGCTTACCGACTGGTGCGTTGGCGCAATGTGCTGTTCGGCGCCGCCTTCTACCAGCTATGCCGGCGCTATCCTCTCGCGATCAAGAATTTCATCCTCAGCGGAGTGCGCGCAGCGCTCGGGCCGGACTTCGACGTCGCCACGCACTTCACGCCCCGATACAACCCCTGGGATCAGCGCATGTGTCTGGTACCGGATGGCGACCTGTTCGACGCCATCAAGGCGGGCAGCGCTTCGGTCTGCACCGGAGAGATCGAGACCTTCACGGAACATGGCATCAGGCTGAAGAGCGGGCAGCAGCTCAAGGCGGATATCGTCGTCACGGCAACCGGTCTGAACGTCGTGGTACTGGGAAACATGCAGCTGCTGGTGGACGGTCAGACGATCGATCCGGCCAAGACCCTCAGCTACAAGGGCTGCATGTACAGCGGCATTCCCAATCTTGCCTCCACGTTCGGTTACACCAACGCCTCGTGGACGCTCAAGTGTGAGCTGACCTGCAACTACGTGTGCCGAGTGCTCAACTACATGGAGCGCAGCGGGCGTGACATGTGCCTGCCGCAGAATCTCGATCCGTCGGTACAGCCGGAAACGTTCCTGAACCTGACATCGGGTTACATCCAGCGCGCCGCCGAAAAGTTGCCGATGCAGGGATCAAAGAGGCCGTGGAAGCTGTATCAGAACTACTTCCTCGATCTGCTCACTTTTCGCTTCGGCGCGGTCGACGACGGTGTGCTGAAATTCGACACGCGTCGTACGCCGGCGGCATCTGAGGTTCGGCATGCGCGCAAGCAATTGACGCTCGCAGCTGCACGCTCAGCTCACTAGGCCGACTTTTTCCGGCGATTGGTGGTCACGAGGATGACGATCGCGATCATCAGCACGATCCCACCGATTACCGTCCACTTGATGTCGCCGGCCATGAAGCCCTGTCTGAGGATATTCAGGCCCTGCAGAATCCACACGATACCGAAGAAGGCCAGAATCACACCGATGATAGTCAGAACGATTCGCACGTTGTCCCCCTGTGTAAGCCGCAGCCTTGAAGCCTCAAGCAAAGGGCCCGGCCGATCTGCGGCGGCCGGGCCCGTGACGGACGATCACCCTGTATTCTAGCTCAAGGCTATTCGTGGTCTTCGGCATTCAGCTCCGGAGCCGTCGGCGTCAATGCCCCGTACAGACCGTCGGCATAGTTGTTGATGCCGGCCACAAAGAACAGCGCAGGTCCGGTCGAGCTCAGCGTGGTGCTGCCCCCTATCACCGGCAGTGCCGTGGTGGTGGTGCCAAACTCGTTCGGCGCCCGGTTGTCGAACTCGATGGCCCATAGCCCGCTGATGACCAGCGTGTCGCTGTTGGTGTCCTCAAGATTGCCGATGAATCTGCCGTCTACCGGGTTGAAGGCGGCAATCGTGCCACTGGCGCGGTTGCCAATCAGCAGGTCATGGCTGAAGAAACCAAAGTCCTGCGGTGCCAGCGCGACCCCCCACGGGGATTGCAGCCACTTTCCGCCCTGCAGGCGCTGCACGAAGATTCCCCGCTTGGTGAATACATCGACGACGCCGCAACCGTCGCTGCAGTTCGAATCGTCTGCGGCCGTCTTGGTGGCATTCTGGCGCGCATAGGTGACCACGACATTGTTACCCACGGCCTGCACGTTGTACGGGGCAAAATCGCGTGGGATGAATGGATCGAAGAACTGGAACGCGTCCAGCGGCACGCTGGCAAAGTGGGTGTTGAACGCTTCGATACGACGACCGGCAAAATTGGCCGCCAGCAGGAAGTGCTGCCCCTCGACTTCCACCCACGTCAGACCGAGGAACACCGAACCCTGCTTGGATTCGTCCACGACCGTGACTGCCTCGTTGAGCGGAGTCAGACCCTGGTTCCAGCCGGCGATCGTGCCTTCCTTGGTCGCGAACATGAACAGCGCCGGTGAGCTGTCCACGCTGAGTGCGAAATCAGCGGTACCGTTGAAGATGATGCCGGTCGGTTGCGAAGGCCCGCTGACACCTGTGGCGTTGGGAATCGTTACCACTAACGGTACGATGCCACCACTGCCGGTGTACAGCACCGCCGTACCGGTGCCTTCATTGGTCGGCCAGAACGGTGAGCCGGCGCCACGCGCCAGTCCCCACGGATTTTTCAGATTGGCATCGGTGCTGACGGCCATGCCAGAGATATCGGACACCAGGTTGGTTTGCGTGTAGTTCTGCGCTGCAGCGATCAGCGGCGCGATCGACAGTGCGCAGCCCAGAGCGACTCGGCGTACCGCAGGTGAGTATCGGATCATTTGAAGGCTCCTCCCCTAAGGACTGAAAACGGGATTGAAACGAACAGCCCTGGGGCTGTCGCGCGCTCGACTATAGGCGCAGCAAAAGCGCGCGGCACGCACTATAAGTTTGCGAACCTATCAAACTATTCCGCTCCCCGGGTGTACTCACATCCTTGGCAGCGTTGATAGGGTCTGTCACGCAGCTGTCATTGCGAACACAGCAATCAGCATTCGGCGATAGTTTATGCATCGCGCGCTGCATAGCCGGAAGGCGATGCCGAGTTTGTAAGAACTATCGTGTCAATGCTTGCGCGTTGAACTATTCAGCGCCGACGCATCAGCCCTCACTCAGCTGATCGATGAGTCGCGCGCTGTGCAAGGCGCGTCGCGCGGTGCCTTCCCAGATCTGCTGCCGGCAGCTGGTGCCATCCGCGATCACCACGGCATCCGGCACCGCGCGCACAGCGGGCAGCAGTGACGCCTCTGCCATCTGCCGCGAGATCTCTTGATGTGCGGCCTCATATCCGAAACTGCCGGCCATGCCGCAACACGAGCTCTGGATGAGTGTCGGATTCGCACCCGGAACCAGGCGCAGGACCTCCAGCATCGCATCCACCGCGGCGAACGCCTTCTGATGACAATGACCGTGCACCAGCACCGGCGTTGAGGTGCTCTTCAGTCGTAACGTGAGCCGCCCGCTTCGCTGTTCGCGTGCGACAAATTCTTCAAACAGCATGGCCTGGGACGCCACGGTATGCGCCGCCGGGCCCAGACGCAGTACCAGCGCCTCATCGCGCAAGGTCAGCAGGCACGAGGGCTCAAGTCCAACCACGGCAATGCCGGCACGCGCGAACGGCTCCGCGGCACTGATCAGTTCCTGCAGCCGCGACTTCGCAGCGCTCACCTGACCGCAGCTCAGATAGGTTCGCCCGCAGCAATAGTGACCGCCGGCTCTCCTCAGAACATGAATCGAGTAGCCCGCCGTCGTGAGCACTCGCGCCGCCGCAAACGCGTTCTCGGTTTCGAACAGACCGGTAAACGTATCCACGAACAACACGGCGACCTTGCGGTCAGAGGCCGCCCGCTGCAGTGCCTCATCGCGCGACACCGTCGGAATGAGGCGCTGCTGCCGCCAGTAGGTGTCGCGACGCCAGCGCGGCAGCGTGCGAGTTGCCGACAGGCCCAGCAAACGCTCGCCCAGCCAACGAGCACCGGGCACGCGCTCGCGCAGATTCGGCAGCCACGGGATGCGACTGAGCGCGTGCGCATAGTCCGGAAGGCGCGCGATCAGAGTGTCTTTGAGCGTGAGCCCATGCTGCGCTGTGTAGTGCGACAGGAACTCGATCTTCATCCTGGCCATGTCCACGCCGGTCGGGCATTCGCGCCGGCAGGCCTTGCAGCTCACGCACAGATCCATCGCCTCATGCACCGCCTCGCTCGCCAGTCCGCCCGGCCCGAGCTGTCCCGATAGCGCGAGCCGCAGTGTATTGGCGCGGCCGCGCGTCACGTGCTGCTCATCGCGTGTCACGCGATAGCTGGGGCACATCGCACCGGCATCGAACTTGCGGCAGTGGCCGTTGTTGTTGCACATCTCGACGGCCTTGGCGAAGCCACCGGTGTTGTCGCCGCCAGTGCCAGGGGCGGTGAGGGTCTGCGTCATGGGATCGTTCTGCACATCCCACACCGACCAGTCGAGCGCCGCCTTCAGTGCCTGGGTGCGATAGGGCCGCGGCGCCGATGGCGGCGCAAAGCGCAGCAACGCGACATCGTCCATTCGCGGCGGGTCGATGATGCGCCCTGGGTTGAACAGGCCGATCGGATCGATGTGTTGTTTGATGGCGCGCAGCGCCTCATACAGCGCAGGCCCGAACTGCCAGCGAATCCATTCGCCGCGGCACAGTCCATCGCCATGCTCGCCGCTGTACGCGCCCTGGTACCGGCGCACCAGTTCCGAGGCCTCCTGCGCGATGCGGCGCATACGCACCGCGCCGCCGCCCTCGCCGTCCCGACGCATATCCAGTATCGGCCGCACATGCAGCGTTCCGACCGAAGCATGCGCATACCAGGTGCCGTGAGTCCCATGGCGGGCGAACACTTCGGTCAGTGCATCGGTGTAGTCGGCCAGATGCTGCAGCGGTACGGCACAGTCTTCGATAAAACTGACCGGCTTGCCGTCACCCTTGAGGCTCATCATGATGTTGAGGCCGGCTTTGCGCACTTCCCACACGCGCCGCTGCGCCTCGGGTTCGGTCAGGCGTATCACCTCGCCTTCCAATCCGAAATCCGCCATCACAGTGCTGAGCTCCTCGAGTTGGCGCAGCAGCCGCTGCGGATCCTCGCCGCTGAACTCCACCAGCAGCACCGCTGCCGGCTGCCTCATCAACACCGGCTCGATCAGCCTCCGATAGACAGGATTGGCCGCACTGAGCTCGAGCATGATGCGATCGATCAGCTCGACCGCACTGGGCTTGAGTCGAACCAGATGCTGTGGCGCCTGCATCGCCGCACGAAAACTGGGGAAACTGAGCACCGCGAGCACCGTCCTGCGCGGCAGCTCGCGCAGCTGCAACCTCAGCGTGCGCGTCAAGGCGAGCGTGCCCTCCGAGCCCACCAGCAAATGGGCAAGATTCACGTGGCCGTCGCGGCTATACGGTCGCTCGCTCTGGTTCTCAAAGATGTCGAGGTTGTAGCCGCCGACGCGCCGCAGTAGCTTCGGCCAGCGCTCGATGATTTGCGCTCGGTGCTCGCTCGCAAGCCTGGCAACGAAGCTCGCGATCTGGCTGGCCCGTCCCTGGAGTGCCGGCACCGGTCCGAAATCGACAGCGCTGCCATCGGAAAGCCAGGCCGATAACCCGAGAACGTTATGCACCATGTTGCCGTAGGCTATCGAGCGCGAACCGCAGGAATTGTTGCCGGCCATGCCGCCGAGCGTAGCCTGTGCACCGGTGGAGACATCCACTGGAAACCACAGCCCGTGAGCTTTGAGCTGTGCGTTGAGATCGTCGAGCACCACCCCCGGCTGCACCAGCGCCGTGCGCGCGGTCGCATCAATGCTCAGCACGTGGCGAAGGTGCCTGCTGACGTCGATGACCAGCGCTTCACCGACCGTCTGGCCGCATTGGCTGCTGCCAGCCCCTCGCGGCAGAATCGGGATGCCCAGTTCGCGGGCGATGTCGATCGCCGCTGACACGTCGCTGTCTGCCCGGGGAATGAACACCCCGAGAGGCATGATCTGGTAGATCGAGGCGTCCGTGGCGTAGCGGCCACGGGAGGCCGGATCGCACAAGACCTCGCCCTGTGTTTCTCGCCTCAGGCGCCGTTCCAGGGTCCGGATCAGTGCGGGCTCTCGCATGACTTGGCAGGCATCTTAAACGCTTTGAATGTGGTGTCAGCTATTGCGACAATTCACGTTGATGCTACAACTCGACGCACACGCCAGCGGCCATCATTGGCTGCAGGTCCCGGGTCCTGGCCCGGTGCCGGATCGGATCCTGCGGGCCATCAGCTTGCCGACGATTGATCATCGCGGACCGGAATTCGGTCAGCTCGGCATCAACGTACTGACTGCGGTCAAGACACTTTTCCGCACCACGCAACCGGTGATCATCTACTGTGCGTCCGGCACCGGTGCCTGGGAGGCGGCCCTCAGCAACACCTTGAGCCCGGGCGATCACGTGCTGATGTATGACACCGGGCACTTCGCCACGCTGTGGTCGGCGCTGGCAACCCGGCTCGGACTGTCGGTTGAGCTGCTGGGCTGGCAGGGAGCCGATCCTGAGTTGCCGAGTGTGCCGAGCTGGCGACGCGGTGTACACGCGGAACTGATCGAGCAACGGCTGCGACGCGATGACGCGCACACGATCAGAGCAGTGTGTGTGGTTCACAACGAAACCTCCACCGGCACACTGTCGGACATCGCTGCCGTGCGGCGGGCGCTGGATGGTGCACGTCATCCGGCATTGCTCATGGTGGACACCATTTCAAGCCTGGGTTGCACCGACTATCGGCACGATGAGTGGGGTGTGGATGTCACGATCAGCGGCTCGCAGAAAGGCCTGATGCTGCCGCCCGGCCTGAGTTTCAATGCGATCTCCAAGCGTGCGCTGCATGCGATGAAGAGCGCGCGCCTGCCGCGCTGCTACTGGTCGTGGGACGAGATGCTCGAGTCCAATCGCAACGGCTATTGGCCCCATACACCGAACACCAATCTGCTCTATGGATTGTCCGAGGCGCTCGAGATGCTGCGCGCCGAGGGGCTGGAAAGAGTGTTTGCTCGCCACCAGCGCTGGGGCGCCTGCGTGCGCGCCGCGGTCCAGGCCTGGGGGCTGCCCATTGCGTGCATCGAACCCGAGCGCTATTCCCCGGTTCTGACCGCGGTCATCACACCGCAGGAAGTGGATGCTGAGGCGCTGCGCCGATTGATCTACCAGCGCTTCGATCTGTCGCTCGGCACCGGACTGGGAAAGCTCAAGGGACGGACCTTCCGTATCGGACATCTGGGCGCCAGCAACGATCTGACGGTGCTGGCGACGCTGGTCGCATGCGAGATGGGGCTGAAAGAGGCAGGGATTCGCCTGAAATCCAGCGGCGTGCAGGTTGCCATGCACTATCTGGCACAGCACCCTGCACCGGTGCCGATTCTTAAATCCGCCGCGCAGTAATCACACGCGCTAGGGCACCATCCAGGGCATGAGGTACTGCTGCGCCAGTACCAGCAGACCGAGCAGCAACGTAAGAATGATGCTGTGCTTGAAAGTGCGCGCCAGCACGACTCCTTCCTGTCCCTTGAGGTTCGTGACCGATACACCCGTGGCAATGTTCTGCGGCGAGATCATCTTGCCCATCACACCACCGGAGGAGTTGGTGGCTGCGATCAGCAGCGGATTGAGATTGAGCTGATGCGCGGCCACGACCTGCAGATTGCCAAACAGCGCATTGCCCGAGGTGTCACTGCCTGACAGGAACACCGCGACCCAGCCAAGGAACGCGGACAGAAGCGGAAAGAAGATGCCAGCCGACGACACGCCCAGACCGAGCGTGTAGTTCATCCCGGAATAGTTCATCAGGTATGCGAGGCCGACAATCAGCGCAACCGTCAGGATCGCGAGACGACTCTGGCGCCAGGTGTCAGCCAGTACCTTGATGAAGCGCCCCGGGCCGACACCGACCAGCGCGGACGTGATGATCGCCGCGACCAGAATGGCAGTGCCGGTCCCCAGCGGCTGGAAATTCCAGTTAGCCGCGTACTGCTTCTTGTACAACGTGATGTAGACCGCGTTGTGCAGTCCCGGCCAGTGAATGACTTGCTGTCCGATGAGGTAAATCTTCTCCCGGGTCCAGATGATGACCACGGCCGAGACCACCAGCCACGGGATCCATCCCTGCCAGCCGGCCACCGGTGCACGCGTTTGGCCCGAGGGTGCGCTCGGCGCGGGGCGCCGAACGGCATACTCCGGATCAGGGGATGGGGACCATAGGCGCACGAAGATCAGTGTCACGGCCAGTGAGATGATCGCGGACAACACATCCGTCAGCGAGTAATCCACATAGTTGGAGCAGAAAAACTGCGCCAGCGCAAAACTGCCGCCCGCCACGAACAGCATCGGCCACAGTGCGCGCATTGACTTCATGCCGCCGTAGATGCCCATCACATAGAACGGCAGGATGAACGCGATGAACGGCAGCTGACGCCCCACCATCGCGCCCAGTTTGACGGCAGGCAGATCCGTGACCTGGCCGAGTGTCGTGATCGGTGCACCGAGTGCGCCGAAGGCCACCGGCGCGGTATTGAAGATCAGCGTGAAGGTCAGTGCTTCCAACGGCGGCATCCCAATCAGGATCAGCAGCGCGCTGGTGATGGCCACCGGGGTGCCAAAACCGGAAATGCCTTCCATCAGACAGCCGAAGCAGAAGCCGATCACGACCAGTGCGACGCGCCGGTCATTGGGCATGTTCGCCAGCAGCCAGTCGCAGAACGCGTCGAAGCGCCCCGACGTCACAGCGATGTTGTAGAGCACCAGGGCGTTGAAGACGATCCACATGACCGGAACCAGGCCAAACACCACACCGGCCGCGACGCTGTCGAACGCGAGGGCGACGGGAAA
>DATMRM010000418.1:0-11587 GCA_035566155.1 Steroidobacteraceae bacterium
CCGACAGCGTGCTCTCTTGTATCTGCTGCAGACGGCGCAACAGCAGCACCTGTTGCAACGTGACCGACTCCTCGGTCAGCACTGAGAGCGTGTTGCCCTGAAGGTGCGAGATCCGGTTGACGAACTCCTGCAGCAGCTCGCCCAGCTGGTCGTCGGCGGCGACTGGAGCTTTCATCCGCGCGCCTCCTGAGCCCAGATGACCGAGGTCATCACCGCAGGACGCACCGGGATCGGGTGCGCGAATCCGAGGCACACCAATTCCAGGTGATTGCCAAAAGGATCGTTGAAATAAAGCGAGGCCTGCCCGGCAGAGCCCAGCTGCAGCGGGCCCTCGCTCGGTATTCCGCGCTGCTCGAACCGAGCCTTCCACTTCAGCAGGTGCCGGGCCGGAACCTTGAACGCATAGTGCGGATGACCCGCCGCGGCGGCCGGCTGGCCGCCCTGCTGCAGAAACAGATCGATCCGCGTGCTACCACCCGGATACACCGACACATGATGCGAGCCTTCACCCTTGTTCGGTGCCGGTGGCCGACCGAAGCGCCTGAAGGTCTCGTCATCAATCGTCATGAAGTGTTCGGCTCCGAGCACTTCGCAGTAGAAGCGCCGGGCGACGTCCAGATCGCGCACGGCAATCGTGACGTGATCAGGCGCGCCCACACGAGGCTGGAACGCATGTCGCAGCACGCGCTTCATGCGGGTGGCCCAGCTGTATGCCGCGAAGCCCAGCCGGATCATCTGGTTGCGCAACATCATCAGCATGATCAAATCTCCAGTCGTAGTTAACCTTTCATTCACATTGACGATTATTGCGGACAAGTGTCAAGCCGTGACGCTTGGCACTGGGCGGGAACACCCCAATGTGTCGCTGGAATGCGGTCCCGACCGGGAACCGGAAGCTTGCATTGCTTGCCTCGATCGCGCCACATCCGGCCGTTCCTGCTTACAATGGTGGCCTCTACTGTCGTCGGGATCCGTATGGCCAAGTCCTCGAGTTCTTCTTCGAATCCGCCCAGCGGCGCAATGAATCCACGGGTCGATTGGTACTTCGCCAAGAATGCGAGATGGGAGAAGGAGCTCAGGAAGCTCAGAACGATCGCCCTCGACTGTCGGCTGACCGAAGAGGTGAAATGGGGCTGCCCGTGCTACACGCTGAACGCAAGCAACATCGTGCTGATCCACGTGTTCAAGCAGTATTGCGCGCTCCTGTTCTTCAAAGGAGCGTTGCTGAAGGACGGCCATCGCGTTTTGGTTCAACAGACAAAGAACGTGCAGGCCGCGCGCCAGATCCGGTTCACCAACGTGCGCGAAGTGCTGAAGATGCAACGCGTCGTGAAGGCCTACATCCTTGAAGCGATTGAAGTGCAGAAATCCGGTCTGCAAGTGGAACTGCGGACGACCGCGGAGTTTGAAATGCCCGCGGAGTTCAAGGAAAAGCTAAAGAAACTGCCTGCCTTGAGCAAGGCGTTTTACGCCTTGACACCTGGACGTCAGCGCGGCTACCTCCTGCACTTCTCCATGGCCAAACAGAGCAAGACGCGCGAAGCCAGAGTGGCGAAGTGCGTGCAGCCAATCCTGCATGGAAAGGGATTGGACGATTAGATGCGGAAACCACTCTTATTCCATCAGACCGTGTCCCTCTTCATACTTGGCGCGCAGTGACCTCGACGCGAGCGGTAGCTACGCTTGCTTGAACCGCATGCAATCCCCCGGAGCCCTCCAATGACCCCCACCATTACCGCCTTTGAACGCTCGCCCGATCGCGGCAGGGGCCTGGCGCGTGACATGCGTATTCGCTGGGCGCTTGAAGAAGTGGGTCAGCCTTACGAGGTTCGCCTTGTTTCGTTCACTGAGATGAAGGAACCCGCGCATCGTAGGCTTCATCCGTTCGGGCAGATTCCGACCTATGAAGACGGCGATCTCGCCCTGTTCGAGTCGGGGGCGATCATTTTCCACATCGCGGAGCGTCATGCGGGGCTGCTGCCGGACGATGCGAATGCCCGGGCGCGTGCGATCACATGGATGTTTGCCGCGCTCAACACGGTGGAGCCGCCGATCCTTGATCGCGGAATGGCCATGCTCGTGGAGCGCGACAAGGCCTGGTATGAGGCGCGCCTGCCTATCCTCGAGGATCGCGTCCGCGTGCGGCTGGGCGAACTTTCCAGTCGGCTTGGCGATGCCGACTGGCTCGATGGTGCATTCAGCGCCGGTGATCTATTGATGGTGACGGTGCTGCGCAGGCTGACCGGATCGGGAATATTGGAGAAATACTCGAACCTGTCTGCCTATGTCGCCCGTGGCGAAGCGCGGCTCGCCTACAAGCGTGCTTTCGACGCTCAATTGGCGGTATTTACTGGCAAGCCACCGACCGGCTGATGAGTTCGGCGCCGCGCGACAAGTTGCCACAGGCCAACTCGCCGACCATAAAGGGATGAATCCACACCTCGGTGGATTCGAGAAGTTCTCTTAGCTTGATGTTGCGACCACGGAGATGCTCGACCCAAACTGAGGTATCGACCAGCACGATTGGTTAACGAGCTGCACGAGCGCCGCGAGCTGGCGGGAACCGCAGGTTCCGCTTGAATTGGTGGGCCGTGTAGGGATCGAACCTACGACCAAGAGATTAAGAGTCTCCTGCTCTACCAGCTGAGCTAACGGCCCCTGCTTGTAAGGGGTGGGACGAAAGGATCAAATCGTCCACGGCATTGTCTTTATCCCGCGGCTTGGCGGGGTGTGAGCCCCATTCCGCGGGGGCGCGCAGTCTAGCATCGGTGGCGACCATTAAAAAAGACCAGGGCTGGAGCCCGTCAGGTCTGCTGCACCCCATCAGTCGGGTGCCTGAATGGAAACGTCCGTCCGATAAGAGAATTTCTGACGGTCGGCAGATGTGCTCACCGGCTCTCTGCCGGCTCTCTCTCTCAAGGAAGCACGATAGTTGCGACTGCAGGGAACCGGGGTTCCATCGCGCAGTATCAGGCTGGCATCGCCGGCGTCCAGCGGATGAATCTCCGCAAGAAAGTTGAGATTCACGATATGACTGCGATGGGTGCGGACAAATTTGGTCGGATCGAGTTTCGATCCGATCGCCGACATGGTCGAGCGCAAGGGATAAGCGTGACCACGCACGTGCAAGTTCACGTAATTTCCCTGCGCTTCCAGGTGTTCGATGTCATCGACCGCCACCAGAAATTCCTTGCCGAGCTTGCGCACCAGAAATCGTTGCGGCCTCTCCAGTGATTCAACCGGTGCGCCCGCCTCCGGTTTCGTGAACTCCCTCGCTTCGCCGTAGAGCTGCAGCACGATGAAGCGGTACGCGTACGAGAGGCCCAGGAGCTCGACGTACGCCTGCGCATCGGGCAGATATTCAGTCGCGACCACGGTTCGCGCTGGAAAATGAGCGCCTAAGATGGACATATTGAAGTCGTAGTGGCTACCGAAAGCCGCGTAGCCGAGCTTGCGAAGCACCAACTCGCCGGCGAGCTTGTAGGCGGCAAACACCACGGTCGCGACGGCATGCCTGAGGAGGTTGATGCGCCAGGTATCCCAGCTGATGGGAAGGCGGCGATCGAATGCCACGAGCAGTGGCACTGCCGTGAGAACGAGAATCGAGCTCGAAAACTCCAGAACGTAGGGCTCCCAAGGCAGAAGAGCCCGATCGTAGTAGCGCAGAAAAGGGTACTTGGAGGCGATTGTGACGAGATCGCTGATCAAGATAACCACGGCCAAGAGCGTGTACGCGAACCAATGCGGATAGCGCAGGTAGATCGGCAGGGGCTTTTGCTGAGGTGGCTGCATGCGGTTAACTAAATTCGTCCCGGCATCCCTCGCCCTGTCACAAATTGGCGCCCACTGGTCACTTCACCGTCGTCGCCACAGTCCCGGCGAGCTAGGTTTGCCCAATATCAAGGCAAACCTAGGACCTGCCGATGAACGCGATTATAGCCGCCACCTCGAATACCGAACGCCGGCTCGATCTGGACTGGGTCCGCATCATCGCCTTCGCGCTGCTGATCGGGTACCACGTCGCCTGCTTCTATGCGGCGATCACGCCCCACAATCAGCCCCTTAGCCCGCGCACTTACGGATGGCTCATTGTCCCGATGCTCGCGCTCAGCCCCTGGCGGCTGCTGATCCTGTTCACCGTATCCGGCGCTGCGACCCGCTTCATGGCCGACAAGATGGCCCCTGGAACCCTTTACAAGACTCGCAGCGCGCGACTGTTGCCCCCTGCGCTATTGGCCTGCGTGGTCATCGTCCCGCCGATTGCCTTTGTGACCGTTGAGCAATGGTTTGGCTACCACGGTAGTTTCATCGCCTTTCTGGGTCGCTATTTCAGCGCCGACAACCACTTCTGCCGGGCCGGACAGTGCATGCCGTTGCCCCTGCCCAACCCCTTTCATCTCTGGTTCGTCTGCTATCTGTGGATTTACACGGTGCTGCTGATTGGCCTTCTGGCTTGGGCCCCGGGCGCCTTGCCGGCTCTGCAACGCGCCTTGGAGAGCGCATTGCGGGGTTGGGGCTTGATTCTATGGCCCGCAGTCTATCTCGGGTTGGCTCGCTTCGCGCTCGAAGGCCGCTTTCCTCAAACCCTGGATGTGATCCATGACTGGTACAACCACGCCGTCTATCTGGGCGGCTTCCTGTTCGGATTTTCGATTGCCAAATCGCAGGCCATCTGGACAGCGTTGGAGCGCATCCGCGCACGCACGCTGATCGGCGCTCTGATGAGCTACGCGGCCATCATCAGTATGGCAATCATCGTGCTTGGCTCAGATTTCAACTGGGGTCCCAAGGCCGCACCGGCGCTCCACTCTTCGCTGCTACCCGCGCTGACCGCACTGGTCGCCGGGTTCGAGCAGTGGCTGTGGATCGCGGCCGCATTCGGTTTTGCACGCCATTACTTCAGCCAGAACGATGGACCGGTGCGACGCTACCTGACGGATGCGATCTTCCCGTTCTACATCGTCCATGAGCTGACCATCGTGGTCGGCGGCTACTACCTCACCAAACTCGGATTCGACGTGCGGCTGGAGGCGGCGCTGTTGATCGCCGGGACAGCGCTGAGCTGCCTCGTCACTTACGAGATCGTGCGGCGCGTGGCGTGGCTGCGACCCTGGTTCGGCCTCAAGAGACTTCCGGCAAACATGGGGTGGCCCTCGCAACTTAAACCCGCGACCGCCGGAGTCATAGTCTGGGACGACACCAACTAGAGCGCCTATCGCACGACCGGGTCCGCAGCATCGCCCGGACGTCTTGTAGCGCGAATTTTCTTCAGTCTTCAGGGAATGGGGTGGACGACGGGACTCGAACCCGCGACAGCCGGAATCACAATCCGGGACTCTACCAACTGAGCTACGTCCACCGTCGAATCGTTGGCGCGCCCGGCAGGACTCGAACCTGCGACCACCGGCTTAGAAGGCCGGTGCTCTATCCAGCTGAGCTACGGGCGCATTGCCGTTTGAGCTGGTCGGGGCAACAGGATTTGAACCTGCGACCCTCTGCTCCCAAAGCAGATGCTCTACCAGGCTGAGCTATGCCCCGATGCTCAAGCTTAAAGAGACGCACGCCGCGCCCTCGTGTCGGGCCGCGCATGATACGGAACCCCTCTTGAGCGCGTCAATCGATGCCACACTATCAGATATGAGTGGCACCTCAAGCCCCGGCGCTCGCCGGATCGACGGCAAAGCCATTGCGTTCAAGGTATTACAGCAGGTTGGCAGCGCCGTTCGTACCCTCACCGTCAGCGGTCTTCGGCCGCCCGGGTTTGCCGTCGTGCTCGTGGGCAGCGATCCGGCCGCCCGAAGCCACGCGCGCAGGAAACGCTCTGCCTGTGAGCAGGCGGGCATGCACTCGGTCACACACGATCTGCCGGCCACGAGCAGCGAAGCCGAGCTGCTGGGGCTGATCGACGCGCTCAATGAGGACGCCGCCATTGACGGCATTCTGCTGCAGTTCCCGCTGCCCGCTCACATCCGCCCCGGCGCGGTTCTCGAAGCCATCGATCCGGCCAAGGACATCGACGGCCTTCATCCCTACAACATCGGCCGGCTGTTACAGCGCAAACCCGTGCTGCATCCATGCACGCCTTACGCAGTCATCAAACTGATTGAGCACACCGGCGTGTCGCCGAAAGGACTGGACGCGTTGGTGGTCGGCGACTCGGACATCCTCGGGCGACCGATGGCGCTCGAGTTGTTGCTGGCCGGGGCCACGACCACCATTTGTCATGCGGATACGCGCGATGTGCGTGAGCACGTGGCACGCGCCGAGCTGCTGGTCGCGACTGCCGGCAGGGCGCTGATGCTTCGCGGTGACTGGATCCGTCCCGGCGCGATTGTGATCGACGCGGGACTGAACCGCCTTGCAGACGGCAAGCTGGTCGGCGACGTGGAATTCGATGGCGCCGCCCAGCGAGCGTCCTGGATTACACCGGTGCCGGGCAGCGTCGGGCCGATGACCATTGCGATGCTCCTTCGCAACACACTCGAGGCGAGTCAGCGCAGGCAGGGATTTAGAATCGACGGCTGAGGGTCAACGTCGGCGCAAACAGCGTGTACCACTCGACCGGGTCGCCGTTCTGCGGGTCGCTCGCCAGTACCTTGTCGCGCTGCAGATGGTCGAAGTAGCGAGCTTCCAATGCCAGGTCCCAGTGCGGCAGCAGATCGCGCCACTGGATACCCGCCCCCTCGTAATAGCCCTGGGCCGGGGTGGGCGCGGCGTAGCGGGCGAAGCCAAAGAACGCACCGACCGCCAGATGTCGGTCGAGTCGATAGCGATAGTCGATGATTCGCAGCCCGAGCATCGCGTTCGAAGAGACGTCATCGACCTCAACCCGCACCCCCAGATCCTGGTGTGCCGCCACCTGCTTGCGCACACCAAGACCGATATGCGGTGATATCACGTTCTTGGTGGCGGGCTGCGCACCCTCTTGCGCAGTGCTGAAACCGCCGAGATTGAGCTGCAGCCTGCCGCCGGAGAGGCCCACGTCGGCGAAACGCTCCAGGCCGGCATGGCGAGCTTCGGCTTCTTCGTCGCTGTCGCTGTCGGGTTCAGAGTCGGCGTAACCGCGGTCACCGGTGCGGTTGCCACCGTCGAAGCGCGCGAACGCGGCCAGTCGTCCATAGCCTTTGCCGTACACGTCCCGGCCGACATCCAGTTGCAGCCCGCGGGTGTAGCCATCGCGCGGCTGCGCGTATTCCAGCGTCAACATCGTCGCGCGGCGGTAGTCGACCGGTACTGCGTTACCGACGCCATACGGCTGGTTCTGCAGGGTGCGCACGCGCGCGTCAACCTCATCGCCCGACGGCAGAGTCCAACCCAGTTGCGCCATCACCGACTGCGCTCCCACTGCGTCGGCGTTCGAGAGGCGCCAATCAGCGCCCCAGTTGCCGATCGGGTAGCCGTATTCGGTCAGGCCCTCGAGCCACACATAGTCGCTGTACCACAGGTTCTGCCACTCCGAGGCTTCAATGGTGAGGTCAAAGTGCTTGTACAGCTCCGGAAAGTGCACGCCTGCGGACAGCGAGGTGTCGTGAAAGCGAAGCCGGTTGCCATGCAGCGTGTCCCGCGCGCCGTACTCGACGTATGCCTCAAACGGGTTTCGCGTCGGAAACGTATAGGCGCTGGTGACCGAAACGGTCCGATTCGCGAATCGGCTGTCGGTACTCGCGCCCTGCGGTGTCACCGCAATCACCGTACGGCTGAACAGACTGTCGAAGAACTGGTGAATATTTTCCGGCCGCCCGCCACCGCCGTACTGCCAGGTGCCATTGCCGGAGATCGACCAGCCGGGAAGTGGCGAGAAGCCGATGTGCGCACCGGCGAGCTTCGGTGCCCCTTCGTTGAGGCGGTTTTTGTAGAGGATCTCATCGCTGCTGCTCATGCGCGCCCAGAACAGCTCGTACTCAAACCCCAGGCTGCCGATCGGCACCTGATTGGACAGCGTGAAGGAAGGCATCGGCGGGGCTTCGGTGCTGATCAGCATGCTGCTGTCGGTCAGCGGCGAGAACCAGTGATCGCGCCAGCCGATATCCATCTGCGCGTACTGATTGCCGAAGCTCACCATCGTGCCATCCGGCGTGATGCGCCCTTCGGTGCCCGCGTAGGCGACGGCGCCCGCGGAGAACAGCAGGTGATCGTAAGGACGGTAGAAAAGGTCTACTGAGGCGTCCACCGGCGAATCGATACGCTCGCCGCGTTCGTTCGGGATCGTCTGCGTCGAGTGGTTCGCGCCGGCGACTTCACCGCTGGCGTTGGTGACACCGCTACCGGCGAAGTAGCGATCCAGGTACGAATCAATCTGCGCGCACAGCGCAGGATCGTGCTTGCGCGCCCTGGGCAGCGCTGCCAGCACCTTTGCAATGGCGATCGGTCGGGTCAGCACCGGTTTGCCGGCCAGCACCATCACGCGCTCGATCTTGCGCTCGATCTCAGGCGACAGATTCAGAGGCAGATAGGGACTGGTGCCGCTCGCCTCGGTCCGGCCGCTGGCGCCGATTCCCAGGATCCCTACCACGGCCATGGCCCATGCGACGCAGCGAACACCCCTCACGTCGCGATCTCTAGTTGTCGTCCGACTGCGTTTTGCATGCTGCGCAAAGTATAGCCGACGGGCCTTTCAGACCCTTTTCCAGCTGGTGACCCCTCCGGGTTTGTCCTCCAGCAGGACCCCTGCTGCCGCCAGCTGCGCGCGGATCCGATCGGCCGCGGCGAAATCGCCTGCCTTGCGCGCCGCCTGACGCGCGGCAATCAGCGCCTCGATCTGCGCCTCATCGAGCTGCGTGGTGCGCGGGCTACCCGATTGAACCTCGAGCGGAATCTGCGCCGTGAAGCGGAACCACTGCTCGGCCGGCACCTGCAGCACGCCTAGGAGCGAGGCCAGGGCGCGCAGTTCGGCTGCCAGCGACTCGACGCGCCCGGGTTCGCTGCGCACACGGGCGGCATTCAGTTCACGCGCCAGTGCCTGCAACACGGCCAGAGCCTCCGGCGTGTTGAAGTCATCATCCAGTGCTTCCTCGAAACGTTGCCGCAAGGAACCATCCAACGTCTGGCCGGCATGAGCGCGTACAGTCGCAGCCGCTAACGGCAGCTCGCGCATGGCCGTGTACAGCCGGGTAAGTGCCGCGTCGGCCTGCTGCAGTTGCACCTGACTGAAATTGATGGGCCCGCGGTAGTGACTCGACAGCAGGAACATCCGCAGCACTTCCGGATGGCGCACATGCTTGAGCACATCGCGAATCGTGAAGAAATTGCCGAGCGACTTCGACATCTTCTCGTTGTCGATGTTGACGAAGCCGTTGTGCACCCAGAGGTTGACGAATGCGCCGCACACCGGCACTGATTGCGCGATTTCATTCTCATGATGCGGAAACTTCAGATCCATGCCTCCGCCGTGCAGATCGAAATGGGCGCCCAGCAGAGCATGGCTCATCGCCGAGCACTCGATGTGCCAGCCTGGCCGTCCATCGCCCCACGGTGATGGCCAGCACGGCTCGCCGCGCTTGGCCGCCTTCCACAGCACGAAATCGAGCGGATCGCGCTTGCTGAGATCGACTTCGACACGCGCGCCGGCGCGCAGGTCATCGATACGTTTGCCGGAGAGCTGGCCGTACTCGGGGAACTTGGAGACTGAGTACAGCACGTCGTGGTCCAGGCCCACGTAGGCGTGACCGAGTTCGATCAGACGCGTGATCATCGCGATGATGCCGGGGATGTGCTCCGTGGCGCGTGGCTCGTGATCGGGCTGCCCGATCCCGAGTGCGCGAAAGTCCTCATGCATCGCATCGATGAAGCGCTGGCTGAATACACCAATCGACTCATGATTCTCGGCGGCGCGCTGAATGATCCGGTCATCGATATCGGTGATGTTGCGCACGTAGTTGACGTCGTAGCCGCGGTAACGCAGCCAGCTCTGAACGATATCGAACACGAGGTAGCAGCGCGCATGCCCCACATGACAGTAGTCGTACACGGTCACGCCGCAGACGTACATTCCGACCCTACCGGGATGGATCGGACGAAAATCTTCCTTACGCCCGTGCAAAGAGTTGTGTATGCGCAGCATCCAGTGACAGTCGCTGTGGTTCAGCCGGCTGCGAAATGCAGCAGGCGCGCACGAACATTCTGAGTGGGCATCGCCGCCAGGAGCGGTGCGAGTTCCGGTCCATGCAATCGTCCGGTCAGCGCCGCGCGCAGCGGCATGAAGAACGCCGCGCCCTTGCGTCCGGTGGCGGTACGCAGCAGCCCCAAGTCCGGCCGCTCGGTGACGGCGCCGGCGGCCGCCGTGAAGAACTCCGGCCCCGCTTCCTGAGCGGCACGCAGCGCCGGCTCTTCGAACGCCAGGGCTTCGCCGAAGATGATCTGCTGCCACAGACGTGCATCTTCGGCGAGCACGATATTCGGCAGAACCGCGCAAATGAACGCTTCAGTCTGACTGACCGTGAGCTCGGGTGAGAGAATCGGCCCCAGCCAGCTACGGGCCTGCTCGCTCGACAGACCCCGCACCCATTCGCTCTGCCAGTGGCGCAGCTGCGCCAGATCGAAATGCGCGGGCGAGCGCTGCAGATGCTTGAGATCGAACTCACCGGCCATCTGCGACAGCGACAACACCGCATTGTTCGGCGTGGAATGCCCCAGACGGAACAGCTGGTTGCACAACGCCATGGCGGAAAAGCCCGTCTCGCGCAATTCGCGCACGCTGGCAGCGCCATGCCGCTTGGAAAGCGGCGCACCATCCTGGCCGAGCAACAGCGATACGTGGCCGTACTGCGGTGCTGGCAGATTCAGCGCCTCCAGCAGCAGCCGCTGTCGCGGCGTATTGCTCAAGTGGTCCTCACCGCGGATGACGTGCGTGATGTGCATCAGCGCATCGTCCAGCGCGTTGCTGTAGAAGAATGCCGCGGTACCGTCCTCGCGGCGGATGATGAAATCGCCGATGTCATCCGATAGAAAACTTTGCGGACCGTGCACCAGATCATCGAACTCGATGCGCCGGCCCGTCGGCACGCGAAAGCGCAGCGTCGGGCGGATTGCGCGATCGAGTTTTGCCTGTCGCTCGGCCAAGCTCAGCTCACGGCAGGTACCGGCATAGCGCGGCGGGCGTCCGGCCGCCTGCTGCGCGCGGCGTGACACCTCCAGCTCCAGCTGCGTGCAGAAGCACGGGTACGCCAGCCCCGCGCGATCCAACACCTCGAAGTAGCGATCATAGATCTCGCGGCGCTGTGACTGCCGGTAGGGTCCATGCGGACCGGGCCGGTCCGGTCCCTCCTGCCACTGCAGACCCATCCAGGCCAGATCGGCGCACAGCGCGGTGACCAGGGCCTCCCTGGTGCGCGCGGCGTCGGTATCCTCCACCCGCAGCACCATGTGTCCGCCGTGCTTGAGTGCCAGCAGATAGTTGAACAGCGCCGTGCGCAGGTTGCCCAGATGCAGCTCACCGCTGGGACTGGGTGCAAAGCGCGTAACGACGCTCAAGGTGGACATCCGTACAATGTAGCCTAACTACACGCTTCGGGCGATCCGACCGTTTGAGCACGCTGTTCATCTCTGACCTGCACCTGGATGCTTCCGAACCGGCGGCTGGCGCGCACTT
>DATMRM010000419.1:0-2572 GCA_035566155.1 Steroidobacteraceae bacterium
AGGTACTCGAGCAATTCCACGCCCGGTCCAGCGCCGGCGCGCAACGCCGTGATGCGCAGATGCGCTCCGAACACATTGTTGAGTCGCTCCTGTTCGGGACCATAGTTATCGCTGTGTCCGGCGACGCTGAATCCCAACGTATCACAATAGTAGGCGAGGCTGGCGCGGGTGTTTAGTACCACGATCGCGGTGTGATCGATGCCAAGGAACGGTGACTTCGTTGGCAGGTGCCACTTGGCGGCGCCCTTGTCGGGCGGAAACTGCAGTAGTTCCAGGTGATTGCCGTCCGGGTCGAAGAAATAATATGCCGCGATGCCGGCGGCGTTCGCATTCCATGCCGGCAGCACCTGAGGCTCGCTCGAGGCTGGCGTGACATCATTGGCACGCAGCACGGCATAGGCGCGCTGCATGTCACTGACGATGATCGCGATGTGCTGGAACCAGCGATCGTTGCTGCTGGAGTCCGTAGGTGCCGGACGGCCCTGAGGAGACAGAAACTGCATCAGCTCGATCGACTCGTCTCCCAACTGCATGCGCACCATGCGAAGGCGCATACCGTACAGGCCGAACAGGTGTTCGTAAGCATCGCCCGACACGGTACGATCCAGTGTCTGGTGAAACCCGAGCACGCGCGTATAAAAGTCCACGGAGCGAGTGATATTCGTCACCGGAATACCGATGGAATCCACTGCGCGCACCAGCGGTTCAGCGCCGGAAGTGGCGGCGGCAAGCGCCTCGCCTCCACTGACCAGGCTGAGCGCGCAGAGTGCAAGGCCAACGCTCAGGCTCTGCAACCGATTCAATATCCTGCGATGAGGGATCATAGCGGGGCCTCATGTTGACCCAGAGCGCTGTTGGCAGGCCGTGAGTGACCTTGAAGCGACTTGGTCAGTAGCGCAGCCACGCGCAGACTCCAGGCGTAAATCGTGAGGGCGGGATTGACCCGGCTCGAGCGCGGCAACACGCTGCCGTCAACCACGTAGAGCCCATCAATTCCATGCACCGCGCCTCTGGTATTCACCACCGCATGCCGGGCATCGCTGCCCATGACCAAGGTGCCACAGGCATGGGCGGTGCCATTCAGACCAATGCGCTGAATGAAGGTTGAAAACCCCAGACGCAGCAGTGAGCGGCGAAAGGCCCGAGTGAAGCGCCGATGCTCGAGTCGCGATAGAGGAGTACGGGATGGCTCATAGTTCAGCACGCGTTGCGGCTCGGTGCTTCCCCCAGGCCCAGCTTGTTCGGCGACCCGATTATCCGCGTGCGAACCGTCCTCGGTCTGCAGAAAGAAGCCGTAGGCTCGGTCGGCCATGCGACAGGCAATCGCGCGCGGCACGAATCTCGGAATCAGGGTTCCAATCAATTCGGCATCAAACCCCAGCGCCTGCACACTGCTGTGCGGGTAGCCTGTATGCACCGTCAGCATGGTTTTGCGCAGCAGGTCCCGCTGCCGCTGCCTCGACATCGCGACCAGCGCCGTCAGATGATGCAGCTTCAGGTAGCGGCCCACTAAGTGGGCACTCGGCAGGCGCTTGTCCAGTCCAGCGCGCGTCAGGTAGCGAGCGAGCAGCCGCGGGGAATGAAGCGCACCCGCCGCGAGCAGTATGCTCGTCGCATGCAGTTCATCGCCGTTGCGCAGTCTGACGCCTCCGATGCGGCCGCTGTCGCGATCGGCCGGCAGCAACTCGGTGACCTCAGTGTCGGTGCGGATCTGCACAGTCGGCCGATGCGAGATCTTGGCCAACAGACCGACATCCGCATCACCTTTGAAATTTCCAACACTCGCGAAGCCGTCGAAATGCGCAGCCTCGTGCGCATTCATCAAAATGCCGTCCATCAGAGCCATCGGCAACGACGAAGACTGCCAGGCGCTCTCGGCGCTACCCAACCCGTCCAGGATGCGCTTGAGGCTAGGCTCGCAGGCAAATCTGCGCACGCCCAGCAGTCGTTCCGCCTCGTCATAAAATGGCTCCAGCTCGGCGTAACTGAACGGCCAGCCCAGCGCCGCATAGTCCGGCTCGGCTTCGAACTCAACTGGCGAGAAGCGCAGCAGCGCGGCGCCGTACCACTTGGTCTTCCCGCCCAGATTGAAGTGTTCTTCCGGTTGCAGCGGCTCACCGCGTGGCCCGATCCACGGCTCCATGCTCAGAAAACGCCGCCCTCGCACCACATGGTGGATGTCGAGCGTGCTGCCATCTACCGGCAGCCGGGGACCCTTCTCGAGAATCAACACCCGCAGGCCGGCCTCGGATAGCCGATAGGCCGCGGCGCTTCCGCCGGCGCCAGAGCCAACTATGATGGCGTCGAAGTGGCCAGCGTTCACGGTTGATATCCGCAATGAATGCACGGAACATCGGCCGAATGGCACAATTTGGCGCAACCGGACACGACTTCCGCACGCGAGGCCCACCCGCGATAGAGCCACGCCGCGAGCCACATCCCGAGACACGGCGCGGTCAGATAGATCCACAGCGATTGCCACAACCCGCCGGGTAACGCCGATGCCAGTGTGCGCGCGGGGTTCATGCTCATGCCGGACACCGGGCCCTCGAGCCAGATGTAGAGCGCGACC
>DATMRM010000420.1:0-5938 GCA_035566155.1 Steroidobacteraceae bacterium
CCGAACTATGCCGGCTACGACACCTCGACGCTGTCGTACCACCCTTTTCTGGTGGCCATGCAACAGGCCGACGACATGATCGACGGCCTGACCGCCTCGCGCTCCGCGCTGGCTGCGATCGGAAAGTCGATGACGGCACAGACCACCGACAACGGACAGCTGTTCATCACCGGCTATTCACAGGGCGGCTATGTGGCGATGGCGACGCAGCGCGCGCTGCAGGCGCTGAATATGACGGTGACCGCGGGGGCCCCGATGTCCGGTCCGTATGCTCTGGAGGCATTCGTCGATGCGGAATTCGCCGGCCAGGTGAGCCAGGGCGCGCCGGTCGTCGCGACCCTATTGCTCGATAGCTATCAGAATTCATACGGCAACCTCTATTCGCAGCCGAGTGAGCTCATCTCAGCACAGTTCGCAACCGGATTCACGAGCCTGTTGCCCAGTACGACTTCGCGCAGCCAGCTCTACAGCGCAGGTAAGCTGCCGCAGTTTGCGCTCTTCAGTGCAACGCCACCCAATGCGACCTACGCATCGATCACGCCTGCGACGCAGCCGGCCGCGTTCGCCGCGAGCTTCGCACAGGGCTTTGGCGACCCGCCTCTGATCATCAACAGCTATCGCCTGAGCTATCTGCAGGACATGGCGGCCAGTCCCGATGGAAATTTTCCGAATCTGACGACCGGCGTGCCCGCGAGCTCTCCACAAGTGGCGTGGCGCCAGGAGCTCAAGGCCAATGACCTGCGCGATTGGACACCCACCTCGCCGACCCTGTTGTGCGCGGCAGATCAGGACCCGAGCGTGTACTTCTTCAACACGCAGTTCATGCAGCAATACTGGATGGCGCACCCCTCATCCAATCCCTCGACTGCGCTGTCGGTGCTGGACCTGGACTCGGCTAGCGTGGCGGCAGGAGCGGATGGCTCGTTGCAGACCGCATTTCAGGCAGCAAAGGCCGCGTATGCGGCCGCGGCGGGTGCCAGCGCCGTTGCAGGCGCCTATCACGAGACGCTGGTACCAGCGTTTTGTCTGGGCGCGGTGATTTCATTTTTTAATCAATTCTAGCGGACGCGCCCGTATCATGGGCGCATGGACGCTTCCAACGACGGCAGCCGGGATCTGCTTCGTGGTATCGCGCGGCGCGCAATGCAGGCGCGTGGCCTGGAGCCCGACTTCTCGGTCGAAGCCCAGCAGCAGACGCAAGCGCTGCAACATGCACCCGCGATGACCGCGGACAACGCGCGTGACCAGCGCGCTCTGCTGTGGTGTTCCATCGACAATGATGATTCGCGCGATCTCGATCAACTCTCAGTAGCGGAGCCTCTGAGCGGCGGTGCGGTCAGAATCCTGGTCGCCATCGCCGACGTGGACGCGTGGGTCAAGCGCGACTCTCCTATTGATCTGCACGCGCAAGCCAACACCACCTCGGTCTACACGATCGCGCAGATTTTTCCGATGCTGCCCGAACCGTTGTCGACCGATCTGAGTTCGCTCACCGAGGGCCAGGATCGGCTCGCGATCGTGATCCAGATGACGATCGGTCCGGACGGAACACTGTCAGATCCTGATATCTACCGCGCCAGGGTGCGCAATAAGGCCAAGCTCGCCTACGACGGTGTGGCGGCCTGGCTGACCGGCACGGCCGCAGCGCCGGCACGTGTCTCGGCAGTGCCGGGCATGGATCAGCAGTTGCGTGTCCAGGATCAGGTCGCGCAGCGGCTGCGCCAGGTGCGCCACTCGCACGGGGCTTTGGAACTGGAGTCGATCGAAGCGCGACCGGTATTCGATGGCGATCTGCTTCGCGATCTCAGGCCGGACGAGAGCAATCGCGCGAAACAATTGATCGAGGACTTCATGATCGCGGCCAATGGCGTGACGGCCCGCTTTCTGGCCACGCGCGGACTGCCCTCGCTGCGCCGTGTGCTGCGTACACCGGAGAAGTGGGACCGAATCATGATGCTGGCACGCGCACAGGCGGATACGCTGCCGACGGCGCCCAGCGCCCAGGCGCTCAATGAGTTTCTGCTTCGCCGCCGGGCGGCCGATCCGGCTGGTTTTCCCGACCTGTCGTTGTCGGTGATCAAACTGTTGGGACGGGGCGAATACAGTCTGGAGATGCCGGGACAGTCGATTCAGGGGCATTTCGGTCTCGCCGTGCGCGACTACACTCACTCGACCGCGCCGAATCGACGCTTCCCGGACGTGATTGCGCAGCGACTGCTGAAAGCGGCACTGGCCGGCGCGCCTACGCCCTACAGCCCGGAGCAACTGCGCTCGCTGGCAGCGCACTGCACCGCGCAGGAGGACAATGCCTCCAAGGTCGAGCGACTGGTGCGAAAATCCGCCGCCGCGTGGTTGCTGGCCTCGCGCGGCGGGCACAGGTTCGACGGCATCATCACCGGCGCCGCTGATAAGGGCACCTGGGTACGCATCGATTCACCGACGGCGGAAGGTCGGGTGGTGCGTGGCTTCGAAAATCTGCAGGTCGGTCAACGTGTAGGGGTTCGACTCGTGCATACCGACGTGCAGCGGGGATTCATCGACTTCGAGCGCGCGGACTAACCATGCCCCACGATACGACCCCTACGCCGATGCTGGCCTATGATGATCCGGAGTTCCTGGCCAGCGATGACGGGCGAGCGCTGCGCATCCTGGCGGAGTACCTGGAGCCGCTGCATCGTTTTCGCCTGGCGAGCATTCGCGACACGATCGTTTTTTTCGGCTCGGCGCGTCTGACCGCCGACGGGCCGCTGGGTCGTTACTACCAGGACGCGCGCGAGCTGGCGCGTCTGCTGACGCTCTGGTCGCAGAGTCTGCAGGCCGGCTCACACCGCTACGTGGTTTGCTCGGGCGGCGGCGGTGGAATCATGGAAGCGGCCAATCGCGGAGCGACGGAAGCGGGTGGCCGAACGATCGGATTGAACATCAGTTTGCCGCACGAGCAGCGGCCCAATCCGTATCTGACGCCGGACCTGACGTTCGAATTTCACTACTTCTTCATGCGCAAACTGTGGTTCGCGCATCTGGCGCGGGCGATGATTGCGTTCCCTGGGGGATTCGGCACGCTCGATGAGCTGGCTGAAATCCTGACGTTGGCGCAGACGCACAAACTCGAAGGTCCGATTCCCGTCATTCTTTACGGCCGCAGCTACTGGGAGGAGATTCTCAACTTTCAGGCGCTGGTACGACATGGCGTGATCAGTCGCGAGGATCTCGATCTGTTCGAATTTGCAGACGATCCGGCCGGTGCACTGCAGATCCTGAAGCGCAAGCTCGAGCCCGCCCCGTCAGCGCCCGGATTCGCTCATTCGCGCACCGGGGAATCAAACAGCGACTAGGCCGCTGCGCTCTGCAGCAGGAAGGCGAGCGCACGGCTGCAGGGTTGCACGACCTTGAGTTGAAACAACTCGTCCGCCCGTGTGACGCCCAGATTCACCGCAGCGATCGGCTTGCCGGCCTCGGCCGCGGCCTGTACGAAGCGATAGCCGGACCACACCATCAGCGAGGAGCCGAGCACCAGCATCGCGTCGGCCTCGAGCACCGCCTGCATGCTGCGCGTCACGCGCTCCGGCGGCACGATCTCGCCGAAGAACACCACGTCGGGTTTGAGTATGCCGCCGCACGCGGCGCAGGAAGGGACCTGAAATTGTGAAAAATCCCGACCCTCCAGAGCCGCATCGCCATCCGGCGCGGCGCGCGCGTCAAGTAAGGCCCAGCCTGGATTGTGCTGCAGCAGATCCCGCTGCAGCTGCTCGCGCGGTAGGCGTTGCGGACAGCTCATGCACCGGACCACGTCCAGGCGGCCGTGCAGATCCACGACGTCGCGGCTGCCTGCCAGTTGATGCAGTCGGTCGACGTTCTGCGTCGCGAGCAGTCCGATGCGAGCTCGCTGCTCGAGGCTGACGAGTGCGCGATGCACGGGGTTGGGTTTTGCGGCATGAAAGTGCGGCCAACCGATGAGACTGCGCGCCCAGTAGCGTGCCCGGACCGAGAACTGACGCATGAAGTCCTGAAACATCACCGGCGGCGAGCGCTTCCATTCGCCGTCGGCGTTGCGATAGTCCGGGATGCCGGACTCCGTGCTGCAGCCGGCCCCCGTCAGCACGAACAGCCGCTCATGCCGCTCGATGAAGCTGCGGAGGCTGTCAGGCATTGACGGCGAGTCGCTCCGACTCGTAGATCTTCCGCGCGATGAAAAAGACCGCGCCAAAGGCTGCGAGCGTGGTCACGGTGCACAAAAACAGCGTCGTCTGCGCAATGACTTCGCCGCGCAGCGCCTGGGTGATGGCCAGTTGCTGGCCGAGCAGCGGCACGGCATACATCCATGGCGGAGGATTGAACGGTGTCACCGCCAGCAGAATCGACGGAATGATCGGCACCAGCTGCAGCAGGCCCAGATAGGTCTGCGCTTCGCGATAGGTCTTCGCGAACGCCGATACCAGCATCTGCGTGATGACGATCAGCAGTACCAGCGGAATCATGATCGGAAGAATCGTGGCGACGTCGCGCGGTCCGATATTCAGCGTCATTCCGAGCTGCTGTACCGGGAGGAAATGCGCCGCGCCGACAAATGCGATCAGACCGAGCGTGAGGCTGGTGAAACTGAAGGTGCAACAGGCAGCGAGCTTGCCCAGCAGGATCTGGCCACGCGGCACCGGGTTGGCGAGCAGCGGTTCCAGGGACTGGCGCTCGCGCTCACCGGCGGTCGAGTCGATTGCCAGCCAGATACCGCCAATGAAGCAGGTCAGAATCAGGAAGTAGGGCAGCATCGCGAACAGCAGCGCGCCGCGGGCCTGGGGTGTGGCCTGATCACGATCGGCAACCACCAGCGGTGTGCCTACCGCCGGCGATAGGCCCCGGGCGACGAGCCGCATCACACCGGTCCGGCGCTCGTAGAACCTCAGCATCTCGCGCAGCCGCGCGACCTGAGTACCATTGCCGCGCCGCGAGGAATCATAGATGAGTTCCACCTGCGCCGGTCGGCCAGCATCCCAGTCGGTCGCATAGCTCTCGCTGATGCGCAGCGCGACGTCGATCGTCTGCGCCCGTACGGCAGCGTCGACGTCGGCCACGGGCGGCCTGGGCACCAGACCCTGCTGCTTCAATGCCTCGATGAGATTGGGCGCACGTTCAGCGCCGACGACCACGACCGGCAGGGGTCGGTCAGCCTTGTCGAGCTCCATCCCGATCGATACGCGCAGGATCATCGTAAAAAGAATCGGTCCAAGCAGTGGACCCAGCAGCAGCGCATTGAGCAGCACGCGACGATCGCGCAGGCTCTCGCGGCATTCCTTGAGATAGACCGTGGCCGCGACACTCATGCGAGCGCTCCCACGGTGGCGGCGCCGATGATCTTGACGAAGGCTTCCTCCAGGCTCTGCTCGTGCGCCTGCTCGCGCAGCGATTCCGGTGTGCCGTTGGCGACCACGCGGCCTCCGGCGATGATGACGATCCGATCACACAGCGCCGCGACCTCCTGCATGATGTGGGTCGAGAACAGCACGCAACGCCCCTCGGATCTCAAGTGGCGCAGGAACTCGCGCAGATTGCGCGTTGACATGACGTCCAGTCCGTTGCTGGGTTCATCGAGCACCACATTGCGCGGATCGTGAACCAGCGCGCGTGCGATGGCGGTTTTTACCCGTTCACCCTGGGAGAAGCCCTCGACCCGACGGTCGATGATCTCCTGCATGCCGAGCGCCTGGACGAGAGCCTCGATGCGGGTGCGCACCGTCTGCACGGGCAGCGCGTGCAGCTGCGCATAGTACTCGATGTTCTCACGCGCGCTCAGGCGCTTGTACAGTCCGCGTGCATCCGGCAGCACGCCGAGGCGCTGGCGCACCTGCAGCGCGTGAGCGGCGGCGTCCAGGCCATCCACGCTGATGCGGCCGCGATCAGGCTTCAGCAAGGTGTAGAGCATGCGCAGCGTGGTGGTCTTGCC
>DATMRM010000421.1:0-11441 GCA_035566155.1 Steroidobacteraceae bacterium
CGGCGATGTCGATGACCGCGCGCCACTTGGCGAAGCGCGCGCCGAGCTTGTAGTACTCCATCATCCGCTCGCGCAGACCATCCAGGCCCTCGGTAATGGTTTCGCCGGGGAACAGCGCCAGTGGTTTGGCGCCCAGATCGACCTTGATGCCCGGAATGATTCCCAGTTTCGTCAGGTAATCGGGGAACGGCACGCCTTCTTTGCTCTTCTGGCGGAGGGTTTCATCATAAAGAATCACTCCGCTGATCCACTGCGCCACGCCGGGGGTTGAGAACAGCATGTCGCGGTAGGCGCGGCGGTGCTCTTCGGTGGACTCCAGCCCGATCTTGTCGAAGCGCTTCTTGATCGTACTGGTGCTCTCATCGGCAGCCAGCAGGCCCTTGTCCTTGGCCACCATGGCGGTGGCCACGCGTTCGAGATCGGCGTGACTCATGGCTTTGTACCTCCTGTTCGGGATGCGGAGAATACCAAACGCCTCAAGAGCCTAGCGCTTCTCATTCGGTCCATATAGTACTAAACTAGTCCTAGTTTAAGGCGGACCTATGCTGCGTATCAGCAAACTGACCGATTACGCCACCGTCATCCTGGCGCGACTGGCCGCTCAGCCCGAGCGGCGCTTTACGGCTGCCCAGATTTCCGCCGAAACCCGGTTGGCCGCACCCACGGTGTCCAAGCTTCTGAAGCAGCTGCATCGGCACGGCCTGGTGCTGTCTACCCGCGGTCTGCATGGCGGCTATCTGCTCGCCCGCCCTGCGGGAGAGATCAGCGCAGCCCAGATTCTCGATGCGCTGGAAGGTCCGGTCGCGATTACCGAGTGCGCCAGCAGTGCCAGTCACTGCTGCATCGAAAGCACCTGCCTGGTCAGCAAGTCCTGGCAGCGCGTCAACTTCGCAGTGCGCCGCTCGCTGCAGGAAATCACCCTGCTGGAGCTGGCGGGCCTGACTGCCTCGCCCGCCTCCAGCGAGCGTCACACTGCACCGTTGATCCAGCGAGGAAGCTTGTGAGTGCTCCCGATCTCAGCGAGCTGGTGAACCGCAGTTACCGGCACGGTTTCATCACCGACATCGACTCGGACACGCTCGCCCCTGGGCTGGACGAAGATGTCGTGCGTGTGATCTCGCGCAAGAAAGCTGAGCCACAGTTCCTGCTCGATTGGCGTCTGAAAGCCCTACGTCACTGGCGCGACATGCGCGAGCCGCATTGGGCACATTTGCGCTATCAGCCGATCGACTACGACGCGATTTCCTATTACTCGGCGCCCAAGCAGAAGTCGGACGGCCCGAAAAGTCTGTCCGAAGTGGATCCGAAGCTGCTGGCCACCTACGAGAAACTGGGTGTGCCGCTGCACGAGCGTGCCCGTCTGGCCGGTGTCGCGGTGGACGCGGTGTTCGACAGCGTCTCGGTCGCCACGACCTTCAAGGAGCGCCTGGCTGCAGCCGGCGTCGTGTTCTGCCCGTTCTCCGAGGCGGTGCAGAAGCATCCGCAGCTCATCGAGCAGTATCTGGGCTCCGTCGTGCCCTATAGCGACAACTTCTTCGCGACGCTCAATTCGGCGGTGTTCACCGACGGCTCCTTCGTCTACGTACCGCGCGGCGTGCGTTGTCCGATGGAATTGTCCACCTACTTCCGCATCAACGCCGCCAAGACCGGACAGTTCGAGCGCACGCTGATCATTGCCGATGTTGGCAGCTATGTGAGCTACCTGGAAGGATGCACTGCGCCGATGCGCGATGAAAACCAGCTGCACGCGGCAGTGGTGGAACTGGTGGCGCTGGAGGATGCGCAGATCAAATACTCAACCGTGCAGAACTGGTATCCAGGCGATGAGCAGGGCCGCGGCGGCATCTACAACTTCGTCACCAAGCGCGGCGACTGCAAGGGTCGCAATTCGCGCATCTCCTGGACGCAGGTGGAGACCGGCTCGGCGATCACCTGGAAGTATCCGAGCTGTCTGCTGCGCGGCGAGAACTCGATCGGCGAGTTCTATTCGGTCGCGACGACGAACAACTATCAGCAGGCCGATACCGGCACCAAGATGATCCATATCGGCCGCAATACCCGCAGCACCATCATTTCCAAGGGCATTTCGGCCGGCCACGGCCAGAATACCTATCGTGGCCTGGTGAAGATCATGCCAGGCGCCACCGGCGCACGTAACTTCACGCAGTGCGATTCGCTGCTGCTTGGACAGCAATGCGGCGCACATACCTTCCCGTACGTCGAGGTGCGTAACCCCAGCGCGACGGTGGAGCATGAGGCCAGCACCTCGCGTATCAGCGAAGAGCAGCTGTTCTATTGTCAGCAGCGCGGCATCGGCACCGAGGACGCGGTCAACATGATCGTCAGCGGCTTCTGTCGCAGCGTCTTCAAGGAGCTGCCGATGGAGTTCGCGGTCGAAGCACAGAATCTGCTGGCGGTGAGTCTGGAAGGAGCGGTGGGATGAGCGCCGAGTTGTTGAAGGTCAGCGATCTGCACGTCAATGTCGCCGGACAGGCGGTGCTGCGCGGCGTGTCCTTGAGCGTGCGGGCGGGCGAAGTCCACGCCATCATGGGGCCGAACGGTTCGGGCAAGAGCACGCTGGCGCACGTGCTGGCAGGGCGTCCGGGCTATGAGATTGTCTGCGGCAGCGTCACGTTCGAAGATCGCGATCTGCTGGCGCTGGCGCCCGAAGAGCGCGCCCGCGCCGGACTGTTCCTGGGCTTTCAATACCCGGTAGAGATTCCCGGGGTCAACAACGCCTATCTGCTGCGCGCCGCCGTGAATGCGGTCCGCCACGAACGCGGTGAGACCGAATTCGATGCGTTCGAGTTCCTGCAGGTGGTGCGCGCCAAGATCAAACTGATGCAGATCGATGAGAGTTTCCTGAGCCGCGGTGTCAACGAAGGGTTCTCCGGCGGCGAGAAGAAGCGCAACGAGGTTCTGCAGATGCTGGTGCTGGAACCGAAGCTGGCGGTGCTGGATGAAACCGATTCCGGTCTGGACATCGATGCGCTCAAAGTCGTCGCGCATGGCATCAATTCGCTGCGCGCGCCATCGCGTGCCACCGTGCTGGTGACACACTATCAGCGCTTGCTCGATTACGTTGTGCCGGACTTCGTGCATGTGCTGGCGCGTGGTCGCATCGCCCGCAGCGGCGATCGGACTCTGGCGCTGGAACTGGAGCGCCGCGGTTATGACTGGGTCAGCGAGCAGGCCGCCTGAGCTTACGCGCCATGGCCCCGTCAGCCGTACTCGAACGCATCCTGCACGATTTCCAGTCGGTCGCGTCGCAGCTGCCCGACAGTGTCGTCCCACGCGAGGGACGCCAACGCGCCGCGGCGGAATTGACACGCTTAGGTTGGCCGAGTGCCCGCGATGAGCAGTGGCGCTACGCCAATCTGCGCGCGTTTGAACGTGTCGCCCAGTTTCGCTCGCCCGCTGCCTCGTCCTCCGAGGGGCTGAACCTGCCGGATCCCCTGCCCGGCTTGGAACGCCTGGTGTTCGTAGACGGGCATCGCTGCCTCGTCGGCGCCAACGCGGTCGCCACCGCCGTGGCCCCGGTGTGGCCGGCGGAGCAGCGCCTGGGATTGCTGTGCGACATGTTCGCCAGCGACATCGCGGCCCTTCGTATCCACGGCAATGCGGCCATCGAGCTGGTGTTCATCACCAGCGAGCGCGCGGCCGGTGCTGCGGTGTATCCGCGAATTCAGATTCAGCTCGAGGCCGGTAGCGAGCTCAAGCTGGTTGAGCGGCATCTGGGCTCGCCCGACCGGCCAACGCTGGTCAGCACCAACGCCAGCATCGCTTTGGCCCACGGTGCGCAGCTTTCGCACTACCGCCTGCAGCAGTGCGGCGCGAACACGTTGTTCAGCGACACGCTGAGCGCGGACGTGGCGGCCGATGCCAGCTATCGCGTGCGCCAGGTCGGCGTCGGCAGCGCGTCCGCCCGCACCAGTGCGCAAGTGAGACTCAACGGGCGCGCGGCCGCTGTGGATTGGCAGGCGATCGCGGTCGGGCGTGGCGAGCAGGTACACGATCTTGCGCTCAAGGTCGAGCATCGCGCCCGTGACACCCGCACCGAAGAAGTGTTTCGCGGCATCGCGGAAGGTACCGCGCAGATTGCATTCAGCGGCCACATTCATATCGCGGAAGCCGCAGGCGGCTCGGATGCGCGACAGTCGTTGCGCGGGTTGATTGAGGGAGCGCGCGCCGAGATTGATCTGCGGCCGAGGCTTGAGATCAATACCGACGAGGTACGCGCACGGCACGGCGCGACCACCGGTCAACTCGACCAGAATCTGTTGTTCTACCTGCTCGCGCGCGGCATTGATCCGAAGACTGCGCGCGCCTTGCTGAAATGGGCATTCTTAGGGGATGTGCTGCGGACGATCGATCTTCCCGCCCTGCGCAGCGCCGCCGAACAAAGTGCCGCCGGACAACTGCCCGACGTCGCGGCCATAGGAGCGCTGACATGAGGGCCCACTCGGCCGCCGCCCAATCCAATCCGGTCGCCGCAAGCACATTTGACAGCGCTCGTGTGCGCGCGGACTTCCCGATTCTGGCGCGTCAGATCCATGGCAAGCCGCTTACGTATCTGGACAGCGCGGCCTCGTCGCAGCGTCCCCGCGCGGTACTGCGCGCGCTCGAACATTACGAGACTTCGCTGCATGCCAATGTGCATCGCGGCGTCCACTCGCTGAGCCAGTGGGCCACCGAGGCCTACGAAGGCGCGCGTGAGACGGTGCGCCGCTTCCTCAATGCCCGCTCGACCCGCGAAATCGTGTTCGTGCGTGGCACCACCGAAGCGATCAACCTGGTGGCCAACAGCTGGGGCCGCGCCAACCTCAAGAGCGGTGACGAGATTCTGATCACCTATCTCGAGCATCACTCGAATATCGTGCCGTGGCAGCTGGTGTGCGCGGCGACCGGAGCCAGACTGCGCGCCGCGCCCGTGCGACCCAATGGTGAAGTCGATCTGGACGCGTTCCGGGAGATGCTGAACCCGCGCACCCGTCTGGTGGCAGTGGCGCACGTGTCCAATGCGCTCGGCACCATCCTTCCGGTGCATGACATCGTGCGCGTGAGTCACGCCCGCGGCGTGCCGGTACTGCTGGACGGAGCCCAGGCGGTTGCCCACCACCGGGTGGACGTACAGGACATCGATTGCGATTTCTACGCCTTTTCCAGCCACAAGATCTACGGGCCGACCGGCATCGGTGCGCTCTACGGCAAGGAGTCGCTGCTGTCAGCGATGCCCCCGTGGCAAGGCGGCGGCGATATGATTCTGTCAGTGACTATTGAATCGAGCACCTGGAACGATCTGCCATGGAAATTTGAAGCCGGCACCCCCAATATCTCGGGTGCGGTCGGCCTGGGTGCGGCGCTCCAATACGTGGAATCCTTGGGCCGCGACGCTATCGTAACGCACGAGCAGGAGCTGCTGGCGCGCACGCAGGAGGCACTCTCGCATCTGCCGCGCGTCACACTGATCGGCACCGCACCCTCCAAAGTGGCAGTGGTCTCCTTTACGATGGAGGGGGTGCATCCGCACGACATCGGTACGATTCTCGACAGCGAAGGAATCGCCATTCGCACCGGGCATCACTGTGCGATGCCGATCATCGAGCAATACGGATTGGCGGCCACCGCGCGGGCGTCGTTCGGTTGCTACAACAACGCCTCGGACGTCGAACGTCTGGTCGCGGGACTTGCCAAAGTGCGCGACATGTTTGGCTGAAGCGGGCGGGTCAGGAGCACATGGATCTCAAAGACCTCTATCGGGAAGTCATTCTGGACCACAACCGCCGCCCGCGTAATTTCGGGCGCGTGACGAGCGCCAATGCGGAAGCGAAAGGTCACAATCCGCTGTGCGGGGACAAGCTCGATCTGACGGCGCGCGTCCAGGGCGAGCGCCTGGAGGACATCCGCTTCGAAGGTCAGGGCTGCGCAATCTCGACCGCATCCGCATCGCTGATGACCGAGGCCGTGAAGGGCAAGACCCGCCAGGAAATCGCCCAACTGTTCGAGGAGGTCCATGAGCTGCTGACCGATCCCTCGCACGTGCCAGCGCGCGATCTGGGGAAACTGATGGCGCTGGCCGGCGTGGCCGAGTTTCCTGCGCGCGTCAAATGCGCGAGCCTGTGCTGGCACACGCTCAACGCGGCATTGGGCAGCGCCTCGGCTCCGGTCAGCACGGAGTAAGCCATGCGCGTTGCCGAGAATGAACCGGTCGTCATCCACCGCGAGGTCGATGCGGTGATGGTGCCATCTGGTCAGCCGATCAAGCTCAAGATGGGACTGGCCGGCTACATTACTCAAGCACTGGGCGGCAGCTTCACGCTGTACGTCGAGGGCAATCTGTATCGAATTGCCGGTGATCAGGCTGATGCGATCGGCAAGGAAGTGGTGCTGCCACCTACGCTGCCGCCGAATGCGACCGAAGAGGACGTGCGCGAGCTGGCCTGGGAGCAGATGCGCGGCTGCTACGACCCGGAGATACCGATCAACATCGTCGATCTGGGCCTGGTCTATGAATGCAAGGTCACGCCCAATGAGGACCACACCCGCAATCTCAGCGTCTCGATGACGCTCACTGCGCCCGGCTGTGGCATGGGCGACGTGCTGGTACAGGACGTCAAAGAGAAGCTGGCGGCGATTCCCACGGTACAGGCGGTGGACGTGCAACTCACGTTCGATCCGCCATGGAGCCAATCCATGATGTCGGAGGCTGCCAGACTTCAGACCGGAATGACGTGGTAGCAGGCGTCGAGCGTGAAGCAGCTGCTACTGTTGCGACACGCCGAAGCGCAACCCGCGTCCCCTCACATCAAAGACTTCGATCGGATACTCACCGAGCGCGGCCGGCAGGAAGCCGCCCAAGCCGCTGATGCCCTCGCCGCAGCGCGTTTGACGATCGATGAGATCCTGGTCAGCCCCTCGCGGCGCACGCGCGAGACGGCCGATAGTGTGATGCACCGGCTCGGGCTCAGGATGCCGGCCCGGGCAGTGGCGGAACTGTATCTGGCAGCACCCGGCGTGATGCTCGAGACGCTCGAAGGCTGCCAGGTCACCTCGAGCACGGTGCTATTGATCGCTCACAACCCGGGAATCAGCGAGCTGGCCCGTCAGCTCGGCGGCGGATCGGGGGGCCTCTCGCTGCGTACCGCCGGCCTGTGTCATCTGAGCTTGGCGCAGGATCGATGGGATGACATCGGCAGCGAGCGCGCCAGCGCCTGGCAGTTACTGCGCTAGCGCTCACTTGTGATGAAGACGCGCGTTGTACTGTTTGATGTGGGCGGTGTACTGGTCGAGCTGGGCGGAGTGGATGCGTTGCTCGGCTGGCTTGGATCGGGTATGAGCGCCGAACAACTCTGGACGGTCTGGTTGCGTTCCCCGGCGGTGCGCGCTTTTGAGACCGGCCGGATAGAGCCGCTAGCCTTCGCGCACGCTCTTCTCTCAGAGCTGGGCCTGACGATTTCGGCCGAGGTGTTTCTGGAATCCTTCGCCACCTGGCCGACGCGCCCGTATCCCGGAGCGCTCGAACTGGTGGCCAGCATTCCCCCGGGCTATCAGCGCGCGCTACTGTCCAACAGCAACACTCTGCACTGGCCCCGGGTGATCGACGACATGGCATTTGGCTCGAGCTTCGATCACTGCTTCTCGTCCCACCTGACGGGCAAGATCAAACCGGACCGCGAAGCATTCGAGCACGTCGTGCATAGGCTCGGCTGCCAGCCCTCGGAGATCCTGTTCTTGGACGACAATCAGTTGAATGTCGACGCCGCGCGCCGGGTCGGTATGCAGGCGCAGCGGGCACGCGGTGTCGAGGAGTCGCGACTGGCGCTGCGACAGGCCGGGGTGCTTTAGGCGGCGTCGCCCCAAAGCACGGCCCCACCCTCCAGGCCCGCCTCGTTGGAAACCAGACTCACATTGTCCGGCAGTTTGAACGCGACACGCGTGGCATTGCCGCCGCCAATGTAGAGATGATCGTAATGCAGCAGTGATTCGAGAATCTCGATCATGTGCCGCACGCGCTTGTTCCAGCGTTTCTTGCCGTGTTTTTTGAGGGCGGCGTTGCCGACGTAGTCGTTATAGGTCATGTCCTCGTGAATCGGATGATGCGCCAGCTCCAGGTGAGGCATGATCTGACCATCACGGAACAGCGCCGTGCCGGCGCCGGTCCCCAGCGTCAGCACCAATTCCAGCCCCTTGTGCTCGATGACGGCCAGTCCCTGCATCTCCGCGTCGTTGATCAGCCGAGCGGGCGCGTTGCCCAACCGCTGTGAGAGCTCTTTCGCCAACTCGAAGCCGGCCCACTTTTCGGTGCCCCAATGCGGGGCAGTAACGACTCGGCCGTCGCGCACCACACCCGGGAAGCCGATCGCGATGTGGTCGTGTCGCGGAAACGGTTTCGCCAGTCGCACGAGCGCAGCCACCATCTGCTTGGGACGACAGCCCTCGGGCGTGGGCGTTTTGAGCCGTTCTGTCAGCATCCTGCCCTTGGCATCGATGAGGGCGGCCTTCAGATTGGTGCCGCCGATATCAAACGCAAGGATGCGCGAGAGCCCGGCCGCCATCAGCGACGACCTGTACCCGCCCCGGCGCGCTGCAGTTGTGCGCCTTTGGTCGCCAGCACGCTCATCAGGTCATTCCAGGATTTCTCGAACGCTTTGGCGCCGTCGCGCTGCAGATCCGCGGCCAGGGCCGCATCGCTCACCCCAGCCTTGTTGAACGCAGCGATGACGCTCTCGGCATCACCGCCGTCCTTCGGCATGACGCCACTGACCTTGCCGTGATCGGCGAACGCGAGCAGTGTATTTTCGGGCATGGTATTGACGGTATTCGGTGCCGCCAGTGCCTCGATATACAGCGTGTCGGACGCCGCCGGATCCTTGGTGCCGGTGCTGGCAAGCAGCAGGCGCTGCGGACGGCCGCCGGCCTTGATCAAGGCCTGACCGCGGGGCGAGGCCCACAGATCCAGACAGGTCTTGTAGGTACGTCTGGCGATCGCCACGCCTAAGCGATTGTGCATTTCCTTCGGCACCTTGCCGTTCGCCGAACCATCCCAACGGCTGATGAACACGGAGGCAACCGACTCAATCTTCGGGTCCTTGCCCGCCTTGAGGCGCTGTTCGATACCCCTCATGTAGGCCTCGGCGGCGGCCTGGTACTGGTCGGCGGAGAACAGCAGCGTCACATTCACCGGCACACCGGAGGCAATCGACTGCTCGATCGCCGGCAGGCCTTCACGCGTGCCCGGAATCTTGATGTAAAGGTTGGGACGCTTTGCACGCCCGTGCAGTTCAATCGCGGCCTTGATCGTGTTCGCGGTGTCATAGGCCAGCAGTGGCGAGACCTCCAGCGAGACGAACCCATCTACCCCGTTGGTCGCGCGATGCGCCGGCAGGAACAGATCGGCAGCCTGCGTCAGATCCTCGATTGCCAGATCGAAGAACAACGCTTCACCGGACGAACCGGCAGCGCTTTTCTGTGCGATCGCGGCATCGTAGAAATTGCTGTCTTTGATGGCCTTCTCGAAGATCGTCGGATTGGACGTCAATCCGGTCACCGATAGCTCGCGGATGTACTTGGCCAGCGTCCCGCTGGTGAGCATTCCGCGCGTGATGTTGTCGATCCAAAGGCTCTGACCGAGATCGTGAAGCTGCTGCGTGGCTTTCATGGCGACTCCGACTCCTTAAGGCAACTTGGCTAATGCAGGTGCACTGCCCCACCAAAGAGGCCGTACAGTCCAATGAGTATCAGATAGATTGCGACGATGAAATTGAGCAATCGCGGCAGAATCAGGATCAGAATGCCAGCGATCAGCGCCGCGAGAGGGCCCAGGTACAGATGCAAGCTCATGTTTACTTCCCCTCACCAGCGCCTGATGCCAGATGCTGGTAAAAATTGCAACCAAATAGTCAACAGCGTTTTATAAATATACGTTGTCCCGTTCGTTGCAACTGTCAGCGCGCGTCTGAACTATCGATGCTCAGTTACGCTTGCTGTACAGTAGCGTATTCAATCGATTGGATGGAGTTTATAGATGCCAAAAGTCAAAAAAGCACGTTGGAAGAGAATTCTCTGGACCGCCGCGGACGTCCGGCTGCTGAAAAGTCAGGCTCGCCGTCAACCCGTGTCCAAGATCGCGAAACAGCTTCGCCGATCCGAGGCAGCAGTTCGTTACAAAGCCACCACACTCAAGATCTCATTGGCCCTGCGACACCGGTGAACCGACATCGTGTGCGATATCAATAGATTGCACACCTAGAAGGTTACCGCTTCGAGAACGGGGGTCGTTGGTCTAAAGCTGCTCGTCCGCCAATCCAAGAATGGAGTCCGCGCCGTGGACAACCGCGTGCGCGAGGCCGGAAGCTCGGGGCAACACGGTGTCACCGTAGAACCGCGCAGTCACTATTCTCGTTTCGTAATATTGCAGATCGCCCTGCCGCCGCTGCAGTCGGCGCTCAGCGGCCAACGCCCCCCTGGCCAGCTGCCAGCCTCCGGCGACGACGCCGAATAGGTTCAGCAGTGGTTCGGCGCCCGCCTGTGCCACATGGATGTGCTCGCGGCCACGTTCCAGGACGAATCGAACGGCTTGATCGAGCGACTGAATTGCGCGCTCCAGCGACCCCGCGAGCGCGCTCAGGTGAACGTGGTGCGACCGCGACAGCTCGACCTTGAGCTGCGACATCGACGCGATCAGATCGAAGGCGGCCCGCCCGCCGTCACGCAATATCTTGCGACCCACGAGATCATTGGCCTGAATTCCGGTTGTCCCCTCATAGATAGGTGTGATGCGGGCATCGCGCAGATACTGGGCCGCCCCGGTCTCCTCGATGAAACCCATACCGCCGTGAATCTGTACACCCAACGAGGTCAGAGTCACCGCCGACTCGGTTGACCAGCCCTTCACCACCGGAATCAGCAGCGACATGAAGCGCTGTGCCCGCTGTCGCGCCTGCGCATCGGGGTGAGCGCGCGCGTGATCGGTTGCTTCGGCCACCACGCCGGCCAGGGCTCGCATGGCCTCGATCGTGGATTTCATCGTCAACAGCATCCGGCGCACATCCGGATGCTGCACGATCGTGACCCCACCCTGGCGACGCTCCCTCGCATAACCCAGCGCCTGTTGATAGGCGCGCTCCGCCAGGCCCAGTCCCTGCACACCGACGCTGAAGCGGGCCATGTTCATCATGATGAACATGTATTCGAGCCCGCGATTCTCCTCGCCCACCACCCAACCCACGGCTCCGCGGGTTGGGTCGGAGCCCGCATCGTCGCTGCCGAACTGCATGACGCAGGTCGGACTGGCGTGGATTCCGAGCTTGTGCTCGATCGACAGGCAGCGCACATCGTTGGCCGCGCCGAGCGCGCCGTCCTCCCTGAGCAATAGTTTCGGGACCAGGAACAGCGATATACCCTTGACGCCGGAGGGAGCGTTCGGCGTACGTGCCAGGATC
>DATMRM010000422.1:0-2559 GCA_035566155.1 Steroidobacteraceae bacterium
GATCTGGTGAATGGCAACGTCGTCTCGGGGCTGTCGCTGGGTACTTCCTACGCTGCGGCGCCTAAACTGGTGACGGAAGTCGGTGGCGCGATCGCCTATACCACCAACGGTTCCGGTGAGAACAGCAACGGGACCTGCACCTCGATTCCTGGCACCACGAGTTGCATCCCCGGTTGGACCAACAAGGACAGCACATCGCACGGTGCATGGCAGGAGGTTCGGTAAATGAAAGCTACAATCGCTCGCAAGGCTGTGCTGGTCGCAGCCATTCTGGTGTGCTCATTGCCGGCGCTGGCGGCAAAGCTGGTGCTCCCGCAGGTGAGCGGCCATGTCACCGCAATTACCGCGAACGTCTCCATCACGATCGATGGCAAGCAGTACGCGATTGCGGCCGGCAGCCCGGCGGCAACCGCTGTGCGGTCAGTGCAGGTCGGGGACGTGGTCGGTGTGATGCTGGACGGGCCCGTTGGCAAGGCAACCACGCATGTCACCAGTATCCTGAAACAGAGTAACTAGCGATGCGTAACGCTCAGCGCGGTTTCACGATGATTGAACTGGTCGTCGCCATGACGGTCATAGGGATTTTGGTCGCCGTGGCGATCCCCTCGTACAACAGCTACACCTTGAAGTCCCATCGCACCGATGCCATCCGATCCCTGACGTCATTGCGTCAGGCGCTGGAACGGTGCTATTCGCAGAACTTTACCTATGTGAACGCGGTGACCACTCCGTGCCCGGCCGCTCCCGGCACCGCGGTGCTCTCGGCCAACAATTACTACAGCATCACTTATCCGACTCTGGCTGCGACGTCGTATTCCTTGCTGGCCACGGCGATCGGGATCCAGACCAAAGACGGCGCGTGCGCCACGTTTACGATTGATTCGACCGGCAAGCAGGCGTCCACCGGTACCGGCACGACCCAAACCTGCTGGGGCAGTAACTAGCCTGCGTTTCGCGTCGCGCGGCATCTGCGACTAAGATCACGCAGCACCGATTGAAGGTGCTGCGTCAGGGTCTAGCTTCAGGATGCCGGATGCTCGGCAAGCGTAATATCTTTCTGATCGGACCGATGGGATCGGGCAAGACGGCGGTCGGCAGGTCGCTCTCGCGGCTGCTCGATTTTCCCTTCTACGACAGTGACCATGAGATCGAGCGGCGCAGCGGCGTCGACGTTCCGCTGGTGTTCGAACGCGAGGGAGAGCCCGGCTTTCGCCGTCGCGAGCGAGAAGTCATTGCGGACCTGACCCGGCAGGAGCCGATTGTTCTCGCCACCGGTGGAGGCGCCATCCTGGATCCGCACAACCGAGGTGACCTCGCGGCGCGAGGTTGGGTCGTGTTCCTGGACACCTCGATCACCCAGCAGGCCGAGCGCGCCGGACGCACGCACCATCGGCCCCTGCTTCAGGGGGTCGATCCGACCGTGCGCCTGGGCGAACTGATGCAGGTGCGCGAGCCGCTGTATCGCGAGATTGCCGACTATGCGGTATCGACCGATCAGCGGCGGGTGAATTGGGTGGCCGAGCGGGTACTGCGCGAATACAAGGCTGCTCGGGATACTTGAAGCGAGGCTGGCCCGGCAGCTCGTTGTGTCTGCCGGACCAGCTCTCTTTGGATAAGAAGACTTATTTGCGGACGCGGCGTCCGCGAACAATGGCGAGCGTGCCAGCCAGCATGGCCAGCCCGGTCATCGCAGAACCTGGATCAATTTCCGGGGCCCCCACCGTTTGCACAGCCATCGCTGCACCGCTCAGCCCGATCATCAGAAGTGCCGCACCGATGAACTTCGACATGTTGTGTGTCTCCCTGTTGGTCCCTAAGCGCCCGAAAATCATCATAGCCCGAAGGGCGGGGGAAGACCAGATTTATCCGTGCCAAGGCATTTGCAATCAATGAGTTAACAGAAGACGCGGTTTTCACCATAACTGCCACTGGCCGCCCACCAGTACGGCAACGGCGATCAGAGCGTTGGTCGTGGCATGGGCCGCGACGGCCTCTCCCAGGGCTTGGGTGCGAATGAGCACGAGGCCGTACGCCACACCCGCGGCGATCGCCAACGGCCACAGCGCGCCGTGCAAAGCGCCGAAGGCCAGCGAACTGATCAGCAGCGGTACGACACCCACGCTCACGAATGGGACGCCCTCGAAGTCCGCGCTGACCAACCGGCGCATCAGGAAGGCGCGAAATGCCAGCTCTTCGGCGATCGGTACCGTGATCACGGCGGCAGCGACCCGGATGCTGATCCAGAGCACGCGGGCCAATGGCGACAGCGATGCCAGCTCGCTCGGCATGTCACGGTGGGAAGACAGAAAGTGCGCCCCCACGAGCCAGAGCGCACACACCGCGACCCCGATCAGGGGTCCGCGCCAGGTGAAACGCCAATTCAGTGCCGCGAACGAGCGATGGTAGGCGGCCAAGGCCAGCAGTGCGGCCAGCAGACGCAGGCCATAGAGCTTTTCAAAGCCGGGAAGCCCTGCTCGGGAGACAATGCCGGCCGCGAGGATCGCGAGAAACGGCAACAGATAGGCGGCGGTGGGATTGCCGGCGTCGGCGGCCGCCGCG
>DATMRM010000423.1:0-7283 GCA_035566155.1 Steroidobacteraceae bacterium
GCCGCGGCGCAGCTGGGTGCGGCGGCGGCTCTGGTGCGCTCGGTCGGTGGCGCCGACTACCGTCTGCCGCACACCGGCATGACCACCTGGGATGAGAAGCAGCAACCCATTCCGGCTGCCGCGCTGAGCGCGGAAGATGCCGATCTGGTTGCGCGGCTGGCCGCACAGGGACCCGTGAGCATGAAGCTGCTGCTGACACCGAAGACGCTGCCCGATGCCGACAGCGCCAACGTGATCGCCGACTGGCCCGGCAGTGAGCGGCCGAATGAATACGTCGTCGTCTCCGGTCACCTTGATTCGTGGGATCTGGCCACCGGGGCGACTGACGATGGCGTCGGGGTGATGGCCGCGGCCGGCGTCATCCAGGTACTGCATCAGTTGAACCTGCATCCCAGGCGCACGATCCGCTTCATCGCCTGGGCCAATGAAGAAAATGGCGGTCGTGGTCGCGAGGGCTACTTCAACAGCGTGAAAGACAGTGTTGCGAGCCACGTCGGGGCGATCGAGAGCGATACCGGCGCGGGCCGCTCGCTGGGCCTGCTGGCGAGCGTCACGCCGCAGGCATCGATGGGGCTGCAACCGGTATTGAGCGCGCTGGCCCCGATTGGCGCCACGGCCCTTGAGAGACGCGACGATGAGCTGGGTTCGGATATCGATCCGCTGCAGCAGGTGGGCGTCCCCGGCTTCGCGCCGCTGGTGGATTCGCGTCACTATTTTGACTATCACCACACCGCCGCCGACACGCTCGACAAGGTCGATCCGCAGAACCTCAACACCCAGGTCGCGACGATGGCGGTGCTGGCCTACTTTCTGGCACAGCTGCCCGAAAGCCTGCCCGGGGTCAAGACACCTTGAGAGCACCGGCGTCGGTCGCATCCACGTTCAGACATGCAACGTATTGTTCCGGATGAGCGGGATCCTTAAAAGAGTTGCGCTGCTCGTGATGACAGCACTGCTGTCGGCCTGTACGACGGTGCTGCTGACAGCCGCGAACGTGCCGGCGATGTTCGCGCCTGTGCGCCGCACCGCCCATCTTGCCTTCGGCCCGGGCGCGCGCGACCGGCTCGATGTCTATCAGCCCTCGACGGCCTCGGCGCGACCGCAGCCGGTCATCATCTTCTGGCATGGCGGCGGGTGGGTGGACGGGCAGAAGAGTTACTACCGCTTCGTGGGTGCCACGCTGGCGCAGCTCGGCTATGTGACTATCCTGCCGAACTATCGGGTCTATCCGGAAGTGCGCTTTCCGGCTTTTCTCGATGACGGCGCGCGCGCGGTCGCCTGGGTACAGCAGCACGCGGCCGACTATGGCGGCGATCCGCACCGCATCGTGCTGATGGGACATTCAGCCGGCGCCCACCTGGCAGCGATGCTCGCGGTCAATCACAGCTACCTGCAGCATGCCGGCGCCAGCACACACGACATCATCGGCCTGATCGGCCTGTCCGGCCCATACGATCTGAAGCCCAACACGCCGGTGCTCAATACCATCTTCAGCGCACCGTATTCACCCAGGGACTGGAAAGTGCTGCCGTATGTGAACGCCGATTCGCCGCCGGCCCTGCTGATCCATGGCGGAGCGGATACCCTGGTGTGGCCGAGCAACACCCTCGGCATGGCGGCGGCGCTGCGCGCACACGGTGTACCTGTGGAAACGAGAATCTATCCGGGCCGGTCACACGCCGATACGGTCGCTGCGCTGTCAGTTCCGGCGCGCGCACGCGGGCCAGTGCTCAAGGATGTCGCGGAGTTCATGAAGCAGCTCTCGGCCACAGGCGCAGCCACTGCGCGACCCGGGCGGCAGTCAGGCTTGGAGGCTGCTGCACACCCGGCGTCGCGCCAACCCGCCTCACTCAGGTCGCGGTCCTGAGTTCCGTCGTGTCCACGCTCTTGACGTGGTCGATCTTCTGCGCGATGTCCTTCACATGATCGATCGCATCCTTATTGGGCAGCGTGCCGCGCAGCATGACGACGCCGTGCAGCGTCTTCACGTGCACATCGAAGCCCTTGGTGACGCTGTCGGCCATGATCTCGGATTTCACCTTGGTGGTGATCCAGCTATCGGATCCGACGCGCTCAGTGCTGGCGACCGCTTTGTGGACCGTGCCGCCGCTCGCCGGCGTGCCAACCTGATCGTCCACACTGCGAACGCCCTTCACACCCTGCGCGAGCTCCTCGGCCGCCGACTTTGAGTCGGATGTCGGCGCCGTGCCGGTCAGTGTGACCACACCATTGGTGGTGACGACCTTGATATGCGAGCCCTTTAGGCGCTCATCGCCAACGAATGACGATTTCACCTTGGCGGTGATCGCCGTATCGCTGACCGCTGCTCCGACGCTGTCGCTATGCGGCGTCGGCGTCTGTTCCTGCGCCATCGCCCCTGCTGCCATGCAAACACTCAGTGCCGTGGCAACGCCGAGCGACACCAGCGTGCGACGCACCAGCTGAGCAGTACTTGATGAAATGACCATTGAAAATCTCCTGAAACCTGGAAGGACGTGATTGTTGACAAAACTCCCTTAACACTCGCTTAACGGCAGCTACAGGGTTCTGCCTCGGCCGATGAGCAGCGAAACAACGAACAGCACGAGAAATACGAAGAACAGAATCTTCGCGATGCCTACCGCGGCGCCTGCGACTCCGAAAAATCCAAGCGCACCGGCGATCAATGCAATGACGAGAAATACGATGGCGTAATACAGCATGTTGATCTCCTGGTAACCGCAACGGTCCTTTGTTATCGACTCGACCTTTCCCTGATCGCCGCCCATGCGGCTGTGGATAGTCCATGCGTCGTTATACAGCCCCGCTGCGCGCGTGTAGGGCCTCAATCAGCGCATCGGACTGTCGGCGCCCTCTGATTCGAAGAATGTCAGGAGCCTCCTACGCAGCGAGTACCGTGCTGCACATGGTGAGCCTGCATCGCGCGTTCATACTGACTGCACACACTGTTAGAAAGGAGTTGCGATGAACAAGGATCAACTGAAGGGGCGCGTCGAGGAAGCCAAGGGCGCGATCAAGGAGACAGCCGGACGCGTGACGGGCAATGCGGATCTCAAGGACCGCGGCACGCTGGAGAAAGCAGCCGGCAAGGTGCAGAAGACCTACGGCGATGCGAAGGAGGAAGTCAAGAAGGAGTGGAAGAAGCCTTAAGCCTCAGCCCGCGGGACACGAGCGAGCGATCACTGTTCGCTCAATCGTGTCTCGCGACCCGCGCCACCTCGACGCGGTGCTGGCCCAGAAGCTCGAGGCGCAGCAATCCGATCCCCAGCGCCGCACCCATCAACGGCGCGAACACATAGATCCAGAAATCACCCCACAGCCCGCTGATCAGCGCCGGGCCAAAACTGCGCGCCGGATTGGCACTGGCGCCGGACAAGGGTGCTTCCCACCACACCAGCCACGCAAACAGCGGCGGAATCGTCCAGGGTGTGAAGGCGCGGGTACGCTCGTGTGAGGCGCTGATGAAGATCGCCAGCACCAGGGCGAAGGTGGCGAACGCCTCGCCGAGGAACGCGAGCCAGAGCGGCACGCCGCTGCCGACCAAAGTCGCGCCAAAGTCGAGTTCACGGGCGATGTCCCCCCATAGCAGCAGCCCGACAGCCCCCGCGGCGGCGCCCAGCATCTGCGCCAGCACGTAACCGAGCAGATCGCGCCAGGCGAGTTTTCCCTCGAGCCAGAATGCCAGCGATACCGCCGGATTGATGTGCGCGCCGCTGAGGCGCCCGAGTGGTGAAATCGCGATCAGCGCGCCGATGGTGCCGAAGCCGGCGCCCGCCAGTGCGCGGCGCGCGCCGGGCGAGGGCAACACAGCAGCGATCGGACCATGGCGAGCAAAGATGGCAATGACGATCGACAGGCCCACTGCCACCAGCAGCGCGGTGCCGGCGGCCTCCGCGGCATAGAGCCGCGGGTGCAGTCGATTGGCAGGCACCGGCTGCCCGTGCAGCGGGCGATCCAGCGCGTGCGACACGCTTCAACCACCATGCGCGAAGGCCGGATAGTCAGTCATGCCGCCGTCGACGAACACACTGGTCCCGGTGACGTAGCCGGCCGCGTCGGAGGCCAGCACCACCGCCATTGCGGCGATGTCCTGCGCTTCACCGACGCGCTGCAGGGCGATCTTGCTGAGCAGATCCTGCGCACCGGCCGGATCCTTCCAGACATCGGCGTTGATCGCGGTGCGGATGGCGCCGGGCGCAATGCACAGCACGCGTACGCCAAACTCGCCCGCTTCCTGCGCCATGGTCTTGGACATCATCGACAGGCCGGCCTTCGCTGCGCAGTAGGCGCTGTAGCCGCTCCAGGCGATCTGCTCGTGCACGCTGCTGGTGTGGATGATGACGCCAGCCTTCTTGGGGACCATGCGCTTCAGGGCTTCGCGCGCACAGAGGAATGCGCCGACCAGATTGATCTGCAGAACACGATTCCAGGCATCCGGGTCCGCCTCCCACGAAAGCGCACGCGGACCGTCGATGCCGGCGTTGTTGATCAGCACATCGATACCGCCCCAGGCGGCGTCGATCTTCTGAAACATCGCGGTCACATCCGATGCCTTGCTGATGTCGCCCTGAAGCCCCAGCACATCGCCGGCGCTCGGCTTCAGTTCGCTCGCCATTTGCTCGGTGACTTCCGGATGCACCAGATAGTTGATGGCCACGCGCGCGCGTTCAGCGGCGAACGCGCGCACCATCGCAGCGCCGAGTCCGGAGTTGCCACCAGTGACCAATACTCTTTTGCCGTTGAGCTTCAGATCCATGTGGGGCCTCGTTGGCTGTCCATCGTTGGAGACGCGCGTGCGAGCATAGCCCAGCTTTGCGCCGGACGGTCACCTCAAGACGAGGCTGACTTACAGCAGCGTCGACTGCTCGGGAGGCGGCTGCACCACCAGCGGCTCGATCAGGGCCGCCCCATCATTGCGGGGTGAGTTCACGCGTGTACTCACCGGCCAGGCAACCATGGTATCGGCCGGATACTCGTGCAGCAGCGCGCGCGCCTGTGCCGCATCACCCCTGAGCCAGGCCTCATGATCGGCAGGCTGCAGGATCGCAGGCATGCGATGCTCGACGTTGTGAATCTGGCTCAGCAGCGCATTGGCCGGCATCGTGATCAGGGTGCAGCTCTCCACCGGGCCCTGGGGTCCGATCGAGCGATCCCAGAGACCTGCGAACCCGAACACTTCCTGATCGGCCAGATGAATATAGAACGGCTGGCGCGCGCCCGACTCGCTCAGATGCCATTCATAGAAGCCACTGGCCGGCAGGACGCAGCGTTGCGCACGCTTCCACGGACCGCGATAGGCCGGCGCCGTCTCGATCGATTCGAGGCGGGCGTTGATCGTTGAATATTTGGGAGCCACGCCGCGTGCGAAATACGGAATGAGCCCCCAGCGCATCATCGTGCCTTCGAACTGACCCTCGGCCCAGCGCACCACGGGCACCGACTGGGTCGGACTGACGTTGTAACGCGCCTCCATGTCGGGCCAGCGCACGACGTCGATATACGCGAGCTCACGTTCGATCGCGCGTTGTTCTTTGGTGATGTAACGGCCGCACATGAGATCTCACATTAATTGTATACAGCTTGCTGCGGCGCGGACTACTGGATGGACCGGGCGGCGTGGATGCCTATGCTCACGGACATGATCCGACGGCGTGACCCCTACAATCCCCTGGGCAAGTTCTCCAAGCCGCGCTGGCTGATCGTCTGGGACATGCAGTTCAACGTGCTCGATTCGACCGAACTGGCCCCTTACACCGATCTGGCCGAAGTCATGCGCGGCGCCGCACAGCGCCGGCGGGATGAGGGCTGGTGCGTCGAGAGCGACGCTCGGTTTGGTTCGTTCTTCTGCCACCGCGATGGCATGCGGGTACTGGTGGCGATCTCGGCGGCTGATCCGGCCGCGGCAACGGGCGGCGGTCCGTCGTGGCATGAATCCTGTCCGACCTGCGGTGAATGAAGCGCCGCTCTAGACGAGCGGAAATGCCAGCGCGGCGCCGCTGTAGCGCAGATTGTCAGTGATCTCCTCGCGCACGAACGCCGGCGGCAGGTAGCGGCTGGCGGCATCGACCGAGGGGAACTCGAGTTCGAAGATGATCAGCCCGTCGTTCGGGTTGGAGTAGAGGTCAAGCGACCCGCCGGCAAAGGCGTAACGGATCTTGCGTACCGAGCGGCCGTCCAGTCCTGCGAGCGCTGCGTATTCCTGCGGCGAGAGATAGATATTGGTGATCGGCTCGACGTAGCTGCCGCTCTTGCCGTACTTCTTGCCGAGTTTGTAGAGCGTCTCGCCCTCAACCGGCTCGATCTTACGCAGTCGCAGGCCGGTGCCGGTCAGATAGCGATCCTGGATGATCCGGTGTGGGCAGCTCTGATACTCGCCCAGCCGCGATGGATCGGCGAGCCAGCGCCGCTCGAATTCCTCGATCGAATACTTGGGGTTCATCTAAGATCGAAGTTTAATCCCGCGGCTACCCTGTTAGCGATGTCGCCGTCCACATTCTTGCGCTATCTGTTGCTGCCGGCGACCAGTTTTACGGTGCTGGTATTCATCGCCGCGCTCTCGCTGGGCTTCACACTGGCACTGCACGCGGGCTTTCTTGGCTTGCCGCTGTCGCTGCTGCTGAGTTCGTGGGTATTCAACTACGGGTTCGTCGTGCTCGAAGCGATCGCCAATGGTAGGCGCGAACCACCGGTGCTGGCGATCGAGATGCTCAATCCGCTCCATGAATGGCGACCGATGGCGCTGGTAGGAATGGTCTTCGTGACCGCCATGCTGCTGAGCGTGATCGCGGTGTTCGGGGATGCGCGGCTCGCCGTTGCGCTGGGGATTGTGTTCTTTGTCGCACTGCCGGCCTCCACTGGCGCGCTGGCGGTCGGCTCGAGCACCTGGCAAGCGCTCAATCCGGCGGTGGTGTGGCAGATCGTGCGTGCACTGCGCTTCAGCTATGCGGCGATCGTCGCCGTGGTGCTGCTCTACGGTTTGCTGGACTGGCAGCTGCTGCGCGCCGACATCGCGAGCTGGACGGTGCTCGACTCGGGAGTGTTTGACCCCCGGGGCTGGATGATCCTCGCCTGGGCAGTCTTTGGGTGGTTGTCCGTGTTCGCGCTGATCGGCGGCGCGCTGTATGAACATCGCCTTGAACTCGGCCACGAGCCGATGGATTCACCGGAACGTCGTGACGAGCGCCGGCAGGCGGAGACCGACCGCGAGCGCGCCCGCATTCTGGATCGGGTGCACGCGCAGGCGCGCAGCGGCAATCTCGCCGGCGCCTGGGACACGATCCAGG
>DATMRM010000424.1:0-6148 GCA_035566155.1 Steroidobacteraceae bacterium
TGCGCCCGCAGCGGAACTGGCTGTGTCGTGGGGCTGACAGAAGCGCGGCAACCTCATCGCCAGCATCGCCCCATGGGTCATGCAGCGACATTCAGCTCGCAGTTCGCTAGCCAGTTGAGCACCTTGCCGATGGCAGGCGCTAGCAGCGGCGCGCCGCCGCGCTACTCAAAAAAAGCCGAACGTCGTACGATAAACACCGTACCTCGAGCGCTCAAGGAAGGCGTGTCCAGGCCACCCGCAAAGGCCGGAACGACTGCAGTGGATATCAGGGACCCGGTCGCCCAGGCGGCGACGGAGCTGTCAGTGTCTAAACCTCATGACGCCAATGGCGTCAATTCCGTGGTGGATGGTCGCTACGTTCTCGAACAGCCTCTCGGCGGCGGCGGCATGGGTGTGGTCTATCGCGCACGCGACAAGCTCATGGAAAAGCATCGCGACCGCGACCCTTACGTTGCGCTCAAGCTCATCAGCGAATCGTTGAAAGGGGACGAGCAGGCGCGCTCGCTGCTGCAGCGTGAATGCAGCCGTGCACAACGATTGTCCCACCCGAGTATTGTGCGCGTGTTCTATTTTGGTTGCGACCCGACAACCGACACCGACTACCTGACGATGGAACTGCTGCGTGGCAGTTCGTTGGACCGTCTTATCAAAGCCAACCCTCAGGGGCTGGCCTGGGATCGGGCAGCACCCCTGATCGAAGCGCTGCTCAGCGGTCTGCACTATGCGCACGCCGAAGGCATCATCCATTCAGATATCAAGCCCAGCAACCTGTTCGTGACCGAGAGCGGTCATCTCAAGATTCTGGACTTTGGCATTGCCGCGCCGGTGCGCAATGCCGACACCACCCGCGGCGAGACGCTGTTCAACCCCCGACGCATGGGCGCCGTGGCACCGCGCCATTCATCGCTCGAGATGTTCCTGGGCAAAGATGCGGACGCCAGCGATGACGTCTATAGCGCCGCGTGCGTCATCTACGAATTGGTTACGGGGAAACACCCGTACAAAGGGCTGGAAACCCCGCGCGCCGCCGAGCTCAATCTCGTGCCTGACACCGTTCGGTCACTGAGTCGGGCACAGAATAGTGCCCTATGCAAAGGACTTGCGTTTCGCCGCTCCGAACGCGCGGCAACGATCGCGGAACTGCGCCTGGGACTGTTTCCCCCTGCTCGCCCTGCAGCAACCAGGCGAACGGCGCCCTACGCTATCGCGGCAGGCACCGTCGTCGCACTGGTGCTGGTGGCGGGCTACCGGATGGCAGCGCCCGATCGCGTATCGGCATCACGACCCGCGGCACTGCCGCACGCGCCCGCTCTGACGAGCGCGCCGGCCTTGCGTACATCGGTCACAACACCGGACCCAGCACCGACTCCCGCGTCGGAGGCTGCGGCCGCAGAGCCTGCGGCGTCGACGACGCTGCCGAGAATCGTGGCCCCGGCAGGACGTCTTCCGAGCCACGCTATCAATCCATCATCCACCAAGGCGCAGACTCCGTCGACAAAGAAGTCGCTCAGCGGTCGCTGTCAGTCCATCCTCGAACGACAAGGTTTAGGAGAATTCAATGAAGACGACAAGAACTATCTCGATGCCAACTGCCGCCGTTAGCGCTTCAGTACGACTCGCACTGTCGCTCATCGCCTTCGGGGCGATCGCTGGCTGCGTGCCGATGCAGGGTGAGGGACCTCGTCCTTCCGAACTCGATAGGATGGTGGCCGCGACTAAGCAGGCTCCCCCGGCGCCGACCCCCGCCGCCGCACCCGTCGCGTCTGCTCCGGGGACCGAGGCGGCCCCCGCTCCGCCCGCCCCGCCGGCGACACCGCCGCCGCTGCCGCCGATCCTGCCGTTTGACGAAGCGATCACCACCGCTGCGCGCAATGTCTTCAAGGCAGCGCTGGCGCAGGATCCTAACGCCAAGTTTGTGGTGATCGACCCGCTGATCGATGGGGTCACCGGCTATCAGTCCAAGGCCACGCGCACCATTCAGGACGTGATCATCAAAGTGGCCAGGCAGGACTTTCCGCAATACCTGGTGAAGAGCATCACACCGGAGATTCTGGAGCAGAAGCCGCGCATCCTGGTGGGAACGTTTACCCCGGTGAATGCGCAGAACAAGCCCGCTGGCGAGCGTGAAGCCTTTCGTTTCTGTCTGGTGATGGGTGACCTCAAGACCGGCAAGGTCATCGCCAAATCCGTGGTGCGCACTCCGATTGCCCAGGCTGACTCGACTCCAACTTCCACCTTCGGCGACAGCCCAGTGTGGTCGGAGGACGCCAGCGTCCAGGCCTACATCGCGACCTGCCAGGGCAGCAAGGTGGGCGATCCGATCAAGGCCGAATACGTCGGAGGACTGTTTGCGGCGGCGCTGATCAATGAAGCCAGTCAGGCGTATGACGAAGGTCGCTACAGCGAGGCGCTGGATCTGTATCGCACCGCTCACAAGGCCGATGCCGGCGATCAGCTACGCGTGTACAACGGCATCTATCTGTCGCTCATGAAGCTGGGAAAGATGGATCAGGCGCAAGTCGCTTTCAAGGATCTGGTGGACTACGGCCTGCGCAACAAGCGATTGGCGGTCAAGTTCACGTTCCGGCCGGGTAGTGTCCGGTTTGCGAATGATCCCAAGACCACCAATACCTACGACATGTGGCTGCACGAGATTGCTTCGGAGGCTTCCGATAAGAGAGTCTGTCTTCATATCACCGGACATACCAGCCCGACGGGCCCTGCAGCCCTGAACCAGGAGCTATCGCTCGAACGCGCCGAGTATGTGCAGACCAAGCTGGAAGGCGATGCGCCTTATCTGCAGAAGCGCACTACCGCCGAAGGACGAGGATCGCGCGACAACATCATCGGCACTGGGCGCGACGATGCGTCCGATGCGATCGATCGCAGAGTGGAGCTCAATCCGATCGAACCGTGCACCTGAGCTTCCAACGACGCGTTGAATGACGCTACTGCCGTGGATGACCCGCGCCCACCGATTAGCCCGCGCGATCACCCGCCTTGAACGCCGCGAGAAACGCGTTCATGTGGAACTGGCGCTGTTGCGGAGCATAGCCCGGCGCAGGTCCGACTGGACAGGCATGCCGAGCGAGACAGCCGCCTTGTCGACACTGCGCACCCGCGAGGCTCGAGACGTGCGCTACGCAGGCCGCGAGATGGTAGCCGTTGAATGAAAACGCTCCCACCGGGCACGCATTCAGACAAGGTTTGGCCTCGCAACTCGCGCACGGGCTAGGCGCCGAGGTACGCGGCGGCAACGGCAGGCGATCAGCAAAAGTGAGCCCGCCGCGATACGCGTGCCACAGACCCCAGCGCGGATGAATCAGTAGCCCAATCGGCGACGGGTGGACCGCTTCGCACCGCATCGCAAGCTGTTGAAACGGAAGCCGGGGCGCATCATCGGGATAGAAATCGCGAGCGCCGACCTCACGGGCCAACGCGCCAATGACGCGATGTGACCAGCGGTCGAGCGGATGCGCCAGGCCATCCTTGGCCTCCGAGGACTGTGCGAAGATCGGCCATTGCAGATCCGCAGTGAATCCTAGAAGAATGACCGTTCCAAGGGGGCCCAGCGAAGAGAGCTGTTCGAACTCGCCCGATGCCGGATGGAAGGCGCCGCGGAGCGCAAGACCCGCCAGCTCGGCGCGTTGCTCCAGGCTCTGAAACCAGAAATGCTCTTGCGGCTCGGACACTGAACTCAGCTGTCTCACTTCGACTGCGGGCCGAGATACTGCGCGCGGCCGAGCTGATACACCAGGTGAACGATCCTCAATTCCTGGTGAACTTCAGAGTCAATGCAAACCGCACCGAGTTTCTCGATGGCGCGTCGCGAGCGCAGATTCTGCTCAGCGATCAGGAATCGCACGTTCTCTACGAATCCAAACGCGTGATCGAGCATCAGGCGTTTCATTTCTGCGTTGTAGGTTCCACCCCAGTGGCTGCGAGCCAGGAACGTATATCCAACGATGACGTCATTTTGCGGCTCGCGATAGGCATGAAATCGTGAGCAACCGATCGTGAGCCGTTGTCGGCGATCGACCGCGACGAGGGTACCGCCTGACTCCAAGGCGTTGGCGAAGAATGTCCTGAAGCCCGCCATCGTGCTGCGTGACTTATCGGGATGCTGATCCCAGATCAGCGGATCGGAAGCGACCTGACAGAGCGAGTCGAAGTCGGCGGGCCGTAACGGGCGCAACTGGATGATCTGTCCGATCAGCTCCGGTTGAAACTCAAACATGGGTTGTCTCGCTGACTCACTGTAGTGCCGCACGCACCGAGCTGTCATCATCGAACATCAGCCATTCGATGACGGAAAGCGGCAGAGAGCCATAGCTGATCAGCTGATCGTGAAAGGCCCCCAAACGGAAGTTGGCGCCCTGCCGATCACGATAGCGACCTAGCAGACGCATGATCTGCCACTTTCCAGTGATGTAGCAGATCTTCTGTGAAGGATTCGAGGCCGCACCGGCGGCTTCCCCTTCGGCTGCCTCACGATCCAGTCCGCCCGCTTCCATGAAGTACTTCACGGCCTGTTCGAAGGTCCAGCGACCCGTCTGCAGGTTCACATCCACTCCGATCCGTGCTGCACGATAGCGCGCCAGTCGCAGCACCTGGGCAGCACCCGCGGAATTTGTCGGGTACAGACCTTCGCGCAGCATCATCTCTTCACCGTAGAGTGCCCAGCCTTCGACGAACACACTGTCGGAGTGCTGACGACGGATTTCATCGGTCAGATGATTGGCGACCGAGAGTTGCAGAAAGTGGCCGGGGATGCCTTCGTGACCCAGGATCGGGCGCGGGTCTTCAATCGCTGCGCGGATGTAGAAATTTCCGCTCTTGGGGTTGTAGGCCGGAATGAAATAGAACCCGCCCGGATCCTGATCATAGATGCCGGGAGGATTCATGAAACCACCGGGCGAGGTAGGCTTGAACGCGTCGGGAAGCTGACGAATGGTGAACGGCCCGATATACGTGGGAATGGTCACCAGATGGTTGGCATTCAAGAAGTCAACGATCTCCTTCAAGCGCGCCTGGTAAGCGGCAAGGAACTCCGCCTGATCCTTCGGAACGTGCGCGGCGCGTGCGGGATCGGGTGACGCAAGATTGGGATCCTTGAGCATCGCCTCGAGCGCGCGATAGCGCGCGAGCTCAACCTCACCCAGATGCGCCACGTCGTGTGCGTCGAACGGCAGCAGCAGAATGTGCTTCAGCAGATAGTTGTAGCTCTCTTCACCCATCGGCCGCCAGTCGGGCATTTTCGGCAGGCTGGTGGAAAGCCAGTCCGCAAAGTCATGCAGCGCCCGGATGGCTTTGTCGCGCGCCGCAACCAGTCGCTTGCGCTCGGCTGACGACGGCCGATCGGCCAATGTCATCAGGCTGACGGTGTAGAGTTCATCGCCTCCGCGCGCCGCCTGGATGGCAAGCTGCGCATAGAGCTTGACCGGCTGCGTGAGGTTGGTGCGTGCGGTTTGCAGCAGTGCAGGCATCTGCTCGAGGCGCGCAATTGCCGCCAGGGCTCTCGTACGATGATCGGCGTAGTCCTTCTGCAGCAGACTGAAGATCGCATTGCTACATTCGTTGACATAGAGCTGCGGATCCGAGGATTCCGGATCAAATCGGCGGTCGAAGAAGTCGGCGGCCGCCAACTGCGATTGAAACAGCACCAGATCAACGCGGTCGTCGCGGCTCCACCCATCAGTCTTCAACGCGTCGGCCTGCGCGATCAGTTCGCTAATGTGCTGACGCCGCGCGGTAATCTCACTCATCCGGTAATCGGTGAGTCGCGAATCAAATCGGTGATCGCCCAGACCGCTCGTTGCCACCGGATAGGCCGCGTCACGCCATTGATAGTAGTCGTGCGCAATCTTGCGAAGATCTGCAGGGTCGGCTGCAACACTGAACGAACTGATGGAAAGGATCATTCCGCCGATGAGCTGCGCCAAGGACAGACAGCGTGTTCCCATAGTTCGCTTTCCGCTGAGATGGACTGATGCGCAAGTGTGATCGCAATTGGGTATATGTCAAAGCACGCGTCGCCCATGTACTTTGTAAGACAAAGTACTTGACGTCATTTGTTTTGACGCATAGAGTGAACGCCATGGTCGCACCTGTGAAATCCGTCCTGTCTGCCGGCAACCCCATCTCCATG
>DATMRM010000425.1:0-2145 GCA_035566155.1 Steroidobacteraceae bacterium
ACCCATCGAGTGGCTGAGCCGCGGCTGGGACGATCTGAAGCAGATCGGCCGCGCCGGTCTCGCTCACGGACTGCTCATCGCGATTCTGGGAGCGGTTCTCCTGATGCTCGGCAGCACCCACCTGTACCTCACCGCAGCTGCCGTCACAGGCTATCTGCTCGTCGGTCCGGTGATGACCACCGGTCTGTGCGAACTCGCGCGACGGCGCGCGGCGCACGAGCCGTTGGGTTTTGATGAGTCGCTGCAGGGACTGACGCGCAACCCCGACGGCCTAATGCACTTCGGAGGCGTGCTGGCGCTCATCGCGCTCTCGTGGTTTGTCCTGTCCGCCTTCCTGCTGCAGTCGGTGCTCAATGCTTCGGTGCCGAGCCTCGCGGTCGCGCTGTGGGGCGGATCCGCCGATGTGAGCGCGGCACAGATCCTGGGCTACGTGGGATGCGGCGCCGTGCTCGCGGGCACTGTCTTCGTGATGTCGGTCGTGGCCGTGCCGCTGATCATCGACCGGCACGCCAGTGCGTCGGATGCGATCCGCGCGAGTCTGCGTGCGACCCTCTTGAACCTGCCCGCGATGCTCGTGTGGGCGGTCTTCATTGTGGGACTCACCGTGTTGGGTTTCGTGACTCTGCTGGCCGGCATGGTGATCGTCGCGCCGCTGCTCGGCTATGCGACCTGGCATGCTTACCGGGACCTCATCGCCTAGACGCGTGCGAAGCGCACCTGCGGCGGGGTGGCCGTGGACGGGTACCCGGCCCCGGAGCAGACGAACTGAGGAGGTGCGCGCATGACGGCATCGTCAATCACCGAGGGACACAACGAGTTCCTTACCGGCCTGCAGATTATCGAGCGCGAGATTATCAGGCAGGTGCGCGAAGCCGGTGGGCAGATTGGCCCGAGCAACTTTCAGTGGCACGAAGGGAAGGATCTGCTTCCGCCGCCAAGTGCGATCGCGCTGAAGATCAGCACGCCAGAAAGAACTATCAACGCAACGTTCAGCCGCGGAGCAGTGCAAGACTCCCGGGACAGGGTTGATCGGGGCGACGTTCGGGCACGGATTCGCGCCTTGGTTGAGGAACTCACGAAACTCTGAGACGCCGGCCAACGCGCACCCCCGCCCGTGCTCCCAAGGGATGCGTACCCGCCGTGTCGGCCGACGGCTACGCGGCCTGACTGATAGCCCTGTCCCAGTCTTCGATCAGCTGCCTACCGAATAGACGATGACGTCGATCCAGCGGTAGACCAGCAGCGCCAACCCGCGAAGCGGCCTCGACTAGTGGGCGCGTTGTCGATCGTTGACCAGCGCTTGACACGCAAGGCGCGACTTGCCTATCATTTAGGCAAGTAAGTACTTGCGTATAACACATGGCACAGCGCCACGACACCGACGTGCTTTTCAAGGCCCTGGCCGATCCCAGCCGGCGCAAGCTGCTGGACCTGCTGCATGCGCACGACGGCCGCACACTCAACGAGCTGTGCGAACACCTGGACATGACGCGGCAGGGCGTGACGCAGCACCTGGACTTGCTGGAGGCGGCGAACCTGGTCGCCACCGTGCGGCGCGGCCGCGAAAAGCTGCACTTCCTCAATCCGGTACCGCTGCAGGAAATCTACGAGCGCTGGATTGCCAAGTTCGAAAAGCCGCGCCTCAAGGCGCTTTCGGATCTGAAACAACGACTGGAGAATGCCGATGGCTAGATCGACTTTTGTCTACGTGACCTACATACGCACCACGCCGGAGAAGCTGTGGTCAGCGTTGACAGATGACGTGGAGTTTATGAAGCAGTACTGGTTCGGCACGCACTGCGAGAGCCAGTGGAAGGCGGGGTCCTCGTGGAAGATGGTGTCCGGGGACGGACACATCACCGACGCCGGTGAGATCGTCGAGGCTGAGCCACCACGGCGGTTGGTGATTCGCTGGCAGCATCAGGTCAAACCCGAGCTCAAGGCTGAAGGTGAGTCGCTGTGCACGATGGTGCTGGAGCCCAGTGGAACGGCGGTGAAGCTTTCCATCACACACACAATAGAGCACGAACCCTCGAAGTTAATTGAGGCCGTCTCTGGCGGCTGGCCGAAGATCCTCTCCAACCTGAAGTCCTTGCTGGAGGCGGGCTCCGCAGTTCTGAAGGACCCGTACCCGACGGGCAATCA
>DATMRM010000426.1:0-4744 GCA_035566155.1 Steroidobacteraceae bacterium
CAATGCCGTACGCAAGGGCGTTAGCTATCCGCTGCGCGTCCGGGCCCGGATCGACGAATTTGGCATGCTGGATCTGGACTTCTTCACCGCGCCGGTCCTGGCGCCCGCCGTCCGCAGCGCGGTGGACGGGTATCTGAACGCACGCGGCCTCTAAGAAAGGGTGATTTGGCCCAGAATATGCATTGACAGCTTCAGACGTCGAAATCAGAATACGCGGCTCGTTTTTCGCGGAGGGGTACCCAAGCGGCCAACGGGAGCAGACTGTAAATCTGCCGGCTTACGCCTTCGTAGGTTCGAATCCTACCCCCTCCACCAGGAGAGAGTCAGGACTCGAAGCCGGCAGACGCGCTGGTCGGAATTGAGGACTTCGGCGTCATCACTAGGCGGGTGTAGTTCAATGGTAGAACCTCAGCCTTCCAAGCTGATGACGTGGGTTCGATTCCCACTACCCGCTCCAAATCGATTGGTTCGTTGAAGTATCACCACGACCGAAGCTGTAGCTCGCAAGGCGAATTGTAGAGAGGCGTTTTAGGTACCGTCCGCCCACGTAGCTCAGTCGGTAGAGCACGTCCTTGGTAAGGACGAGGTCACCGGTTCGATTCCGGTCGTGGGCTCCAGTGACTAGTCATATTTTGAGGAGTCGTCGTGTCGAAAGAGAAATTTGAGCGCACCAAGCCGCACGTGAACGTGGGGACGATCGGGCATGTGGACCATGGCAAGACGACGCTGACGGCGGCGCTGACGAAGGTGATGGCCGAGACGCATGGCGGCACGTTTGTGGCGTACGACCAGATTGACAAGGCGCCGGAGGAGAAGGCGCGCGGGATCACGATTTCAACCGCGCACGTGGAGTATCAGAGCAAGGCTCGCCACTACGCTCATGTGGACTGCCCCGGGCACGCCGACTACGTGAAGAACATGATCACCGGGGCGGCGCAGATGGACGGGGCGATTCTGGTGGTGTCGGCCGCGGACGGTCCGATGCCGCAGACGCGCGAGCACATTCTGCTGGCGCGTCAGGTGGGCGTGCCGCACATTGTGGTGTTCATGAACAAAGCGGACATGGTGGATGACAAGGAGCTGCTGGAACTGGTGGAGATGGAGGTGCGCGAGCTTTTGACCACCTACAAGTTTCCGGGTGACAAGACCCCGATCATCATCGGCAGTGCGCTCAAGGCGCTGGAAGGGGACAAGAGCGAGATCGGTGTGGCGGCGGTGGTGAAGCTGGTGGAGGAGATGGACAAGTACATCCCTGTGTCCAAGCGCGAGGTGGACAAGCCGTTTTTGATGCCGGTGGAGGATGTGTTTTCGATCTCAGGGCGCGGCACGGTGGTGACCGGGCGCATTGAGCGCGGGATCGTGAAGGTCAATGACGAGGTGGAGATCATTGGGCTGAAGGCGACGCAGAAGACCACGTGCACGGGAGTGGAGATGTTCCGCAAGCTCCTGGATGAGGGGCAGGCGGGGGACAACGTGGGAGTGCTGCTGCGAGGCACCAAGCGCGAGGAAGTCGAGCGCGGGCAGGTGCTGGCCAAGCCCGGGAGCATCACGCCGCACACGCATTTTGAGTGCGAGGTGTACGTGCTGACGAAAGAGGAAGGCGGGCGGCACACGCCGTTTTTCAAGGGGTATCGGCCGCAGTTTTACTTTCGCACGACCGATGTGACGGGGATGATCGAATTGCCTGGGAACACCGAGATGGTGATGCCCGGGGACAACATCCAGATGACGGTGGAGCTGATCGCCCCGATCGCGATGGAGCAGGGGCTGCGCTTTGCGATCCGCGAGGGTGGTCGTACCGTCGGCTCCGGCGTCGTGTCCAAGATCCTGAAGTGATGACATCGTTACAGGCTTATAGGTAGACGAGCATGGCCAACCAGAACATTCGCATCCGATTGAAGGCGTTTGATCATCGCCTGATCGACAACTCCGCCAAGGAAATCGTCGATACGGCACGCCGTACCGGCGCGACTGTGCGTGGTCCGGTGCCGCTGCCGACCAAGATGGAGCGCTTCACGCTGCTGATCTCCCCGCACGCCGACAAGGACGCGCGCGATCAGCTCGAGCTGCGGACCCACAAGCGCCTGATGGACATCCTGAACCCCACCGACAAGACCGTGGACGCCCTGATGCGTCTGGAACTGCCAGCCGGTGTGGACGTCCAGATCCGCTTGAACTGAAGCGCCCCAAGCGCTTGAACCGCGCGGTCTAACTGCTATACTGCGCGGCCTTTTTCACAGGCTGGAAACACGCTTCGAACGTGGCTCCGGCCCCCGCCGCGAAAGCGGATTTATCGGGCGCGGTTGGCCTGACGGTTGGGCCAAGACCACTCGAGAGCTACGGCGCTATATCGCGCTGCCCTCCTGTAGTCACGCTTGAAAACAAACGGCACTCACCGGCATTCGGTGCGCGCCTATTGAGAAGGACTGGAGTCATGGCTATCGGTCTGGTCGGCCGCAAATGCGGCATGACGCGCGTGTTCACCGACGGCGGTGAATCGCTGGCGGTCACAGTGGTGGAAGTGCTGCCGAACCGCGTCACTCAAGTCAAATCCGTTGAAAAGGACGGCTATCGTGCGGTGCAGGTGACCTTTGGTGCCCGCCGCCCGCAGCTGCTGTCCAAGGCCGCAGCCGGGCACTTCGCCAGGGCCAATGTCGAACCTGGCCGTGGCCTGGTCGAATTTCGTCTAGGTCCCAAGGACGGCGCTGATCTGGCCGCAGGCAAAGAGCTGAAGGTGGACCTGTTCTCTGAAGGACAGATCGTCGATGTCACCGGTATCACCATCGGTAAGGGCTATGCCGGTGCGATGAAACGCCACAACTTTGCCGGCGGCATGGCCACCCACGGTGCCTCGCTGGTGCATCGCATGCCGGGATCGATCGGACAGCGTCAGACGCCCGGTCGCGTATTCCCGGGCAAGCGCATGTCGGGACATATGGGGGTGGTGCGTCGCACCACCGAGAATCTGAAGGTCGTCGGCGTCGACGGCAAACGCAACCTGCTGCTGATTCACGGCTCGGTTCCGGGCGCCGAAGGCGGCCAGGTCATCGTGCGAGCCTCGGTGAAAGCTGCCCGCAAGGCGCACCGCAAGACGATCGCGCCGAGCAAGGTCGGGGCTCCGAAGGCCGCTGCGGCCGCAGCCCCTGCCAAGAAGTGAGCGCTATGAAACTCAAAGTCAGCAATGGCGGTGCCGAGATTGCGGTATCTGATGAGAACTTCGGCCGCGAGTACAACCCGGCGCTGGTGTTTCAGGTCGTCAATGCCTACAGGGCGGCCGGCCGTGCGGGCACCAAGGCGCAGAAGACCCGCGCTCAAGTGCGCGGTGGCGGTCGCAAGCCGCACGCCCAGAAGGGCACCGGCTCGGCACGCGCAGGCTCGATCCGCAGCCCGATCTGGGTTGGCGGTGGCAGGACCTTCGCCGCGCAGCCACGTGACTTCTCGCAGAAAGTGAACCGCAAGATGTATCGCGGCGCCATCCGCTCCATGCTCTCGGAGCTGGTACGTCAGGACCGACTGGTCATCACCCCGTCGCTGGCGGTCGAGCAGCCGAAAACCAAGCTCCTGGTGCAGCAGCTGAAGTCACTCGCGCTCGAAGACGTGCTGATCATTCTGGAAGCCCCGGATGAGAAGCTCGAACTGGCTGCGCGCAATCTGCCGCACGTCGAGCTGGTCGCCGCCGCTGCGGTCAATCCGGTGAGTCTGGCCCGGCACGAGAAGGTGCTGGCGACCGTCGGTGCGGTGAAACTGCTCGAGGAGCGCCTGCAATGACTGCGACACGCAAGCCGCTGGGCAAGGAGAGTCTGTTCAACGTGCTGCTCGCACCGCACGTCACTGAGAAGACCTCGATGGCGCTGCAGGAGCGCAATCAGTACGCGTTTCGCGTGCGCCGCGACGCGACCCGCAGCGATGTGCGCCGCGCGGTCGAGCTGATGTTCGAAGTGCAGGTCGAGGGCGTGCAGATCGTCAACGAGCCGGGCAAGACCCGGCGTTTCGGCCAGCGCATGGGCCGCACGCAGGATTCGAAGAAGGCGTATGTGCGTCTGGCCGCCGGACAGAGCATCGACTACGAAGCGCAGGGCAAGCGCTAATCGCGTGAAGGAATCATCATGGCCCTGATCAAACTCAAACCCACTTCGCCCGGCACGCGCTTCCAGATTCGCGTCAGCAAGAGCCACCTGTTCAAAGGTGGACCATATGAGGCTTTGACGGTTCAGCAGAGCAAGACCGGCGCGCGCAATCATTTCGGCCGCATCACCACGCGGCACGTCGGCGGCGGTTCTCGGCAAAAGTATCGCCTGATTGATTTCCGTCGCGACAAGGACGGTATCGCCGCCAAGGTCGAGCGCGTTGAATACGATCCGAATCGCACCGCGCACATTGCGCTGCTGCTGTACGCAGACGGCGAGCGTCGCTACATTCTCGCGCCCAAGGGCGTGAAGCAGGGCGATGAGCTGCGTTCGGGCAGCGAGTCACCGATCAAGGCCGGTAATGCGATGTCGCTGCGTCACATCCCGGTCGGCTCGACCGTGCACAACATCGAGCTGAAGCCAGGTCGCGGTGGTCAGCTGGCGCGCAGCGCCGGCGGCTCTGCGCAGTACACCTCGCGCGAGGGCATTCACGCCTACATCCGCCTGAAGTCCGGCGAAACGCGCAAGGTGCACATCGATTGCCGCGCCACACTCGGCGAACTGAGCAACGACGAGCACAATCTGCGCGTATACGGCAAGGCCGGCGCCAAGCGCTG
>DATMRM010000427.1:0-3374 GCA_035566155.1 Steroidobacteraceae bacterium
CGAACGCCAGATCTCGCCATGCCTCAGGTACGAAGCGCTCGCGCGGTACTGCACGCAAGGTGTCGAGCACGCGCGGGTCGAGAACATCCCAGGCGCGCAGCTGCTGCTCGATCATTTGCTCGCGCGCGAACTCCGTCTGCATTGAACTTAATCCAGATTGGGCGGGGACGCGGCACGTTAAGGGTTTTTGCCGCGCCTGCCAAGGCCGGCGGCACGATATGGTGAAATGACGTAGGGCCTTGCTGATACTCCGCTATGCTGCTAATGCGAGCGATGGCAGAGCTTGGCCCCACGCCGAGGAAAAAGCATCGCTTGTCAGAACGACTTTGATGTCGACGATTCTCCTGCTCTGCCTGCTTTTCGGTATTGCGGCAATACTGCTATTGGTGCTGTATTTTCTGCAGCGCCGCCAGCTCAATGCGCTTGAACAGGTTTCGCAGCAGGTACAGCGGGTTGCCATCGGTGGCTCGCTTCGAACCAAAGTGGATGTGCAAACCGACCAGCCGGAACTGGCGGTACTGGTGACCGCGGTCAACCATCTGCTGGCGCGGGTCGGTTCAGCCGCCGAACGGGCGCGTGTGCCAAACGCCCCGATCAGCTCCCTGGGCGATCGGGTGCACGAAGCAGTACTCATTCACGGCCAGGCGATCCGCTACGCCAATCCGCAATTTGCCAACCTGATCGGTAGTCGGGTGGACGAGGTTGTTGGCAAGCGTTTGCAGGAACTGGTGCCGGGCGAATTCGCAGAACTGGTCGCCGACAACATGCGTCGCCGGCTTGTGGGCGAATCTACTGCCGAACGCTACGAGATCGACCTGGTCGCTCCAGGCGGCCTGACCTCCCGGCTCGAGTTGTCGAGCTGGCCCATCCAGTTTGACGGTGAGCCTGCGCTGCTGATCGTCGGAGTCGAAGTGCTACCGACCCAGACTGTGCAGGCACTGCAGGCACCGGGCTCGCGCTCGCAAGCGCGCCGCGCACTCGAATCGTTGTCCGAAGCACTGGTCACCACTGACGTGGACGGACGCGTTGACTATATGAATCCGGCCGCCGGGCGCCTGCTGGGCGTAGGGGTCGAGGATGCTATCGGCTCCTCACTCGATGATCTGGCAAAGGTCGTGGACGAGGCCGATCGCAAACTGCTGGCCGATCCGGTGCGTCAGGCGCTGGCGGTGGGCACACCGTTGAATCTGGGCAGACGCGCGATATTGATACAGGCGCCGGAGAGCGCTGAGCGACTCGTGGAGCTTTCGGCGGCACCGATCCGTCTGGAGACAGGGGAGACGGTCGGTGCCGTCATGTTGTTTCACGATGTGACGGAGATGCGCGGTATCGCGCGTCAGATGTCCTACCAGGCAACGCACGATGCGCTCACGGGATTGGTCAATCGGCGGGAATTCGAACGCCGCCTGCTGGAGGCGCTGGAGACAGCACATCGTGGCGACGGTTCGCACGTGCTGTGCTACCTGGATCTCGATCGCTTCAAGGCCATCAACGACGCCGGCGGTCATGGCGCAGGCGATGCGATGCTGCGCGAGACCGCCAAGATTCTCCGCGATGCGGTCCGTGATTCCGACACGGTGTCACGCATCGGCGGAGACGAGTTCGGCATGCTGCTGGCGGGCTGTCCGCTCGAGAAGGCACGACAGATCGCAGATGATGTCTGCCGCGCGGTCAACGAATTTCGCTTCGTCTGGAAGGACAAGATTTTCAATGTCGGGGTGAGCGTCGGCCTGGTTGAAATCGGGCGCGACAGCGGCACCATCGAAGAAGCGCTGGCTGCGGCTGATTCGGCCTGCTACGTGGCCAAGCGTCAGGGCGGACACGTCGCGGTGTATTCAGCGCGCGATGAGATCTTTGCCCGGCAGACCGGTGAGATCCAGTGGCTGCAGACACTGCAGTCGGCCCTGCGCGACAGCCGCTTCGAACTCTATTGCCAGCCAATCATTGCCGCGTTGGCGGGCAACGAGGAAGGCCCGGCGATGGAAGTGCTGGTGCGGCTGCGTGATGAGAAGACCGGCGAACATCTGTCCGCGGGGGAATTTGTTCGTGCCGCCGAGCGCTATCGTCTGATGGTGTTGGTGGATCGGTGGGTCGTTCGCACCACGCTCACGGCACTGGGACATGGCGGCATCGCACTGGCACCCAAGCGCAGTGTGGCCATCAATATATCGGGACAGACGCTGGCGGATGCGCAGTTTCTGGAGTTCGTCGTGGACTGCTTCGATTCCACCGGGGCCAACCCCGAACAGGTGTGCTTCGAGATTGCAGAAAACGCTGTGGTAGCCAATCCCGAACAGGCGCGGCGCTTCGTTGGGGTTCTGCATGGCATGGGCTGCCGCTTTGCACTGGATGACTTCGGCAGCGGCCTCGGCTCATTCTCGCACCTCAAGAATCTGGCGGTCGACTACCTGAAGATCGACGGTTCCTTCTTCAAGAATCTGGCGCGCGATACGGTCAATCAGGCGATGGTTGCCGCCATGATCAAACTGGCGCGCAGCCTGAACTTCAAAGTGATCGCCGAACAGGTCGAGGACGCGAGCGCGCTGGAGGCCGCGCGCCGCATCGGGGTGGACTATCTGCAGGGGTACGCCGTCGGCCGGCCTGAAAAGCTCTCCATGGCGGCCTGAAGGCCCCGCAAAAGGGGGCCGCCGTTATCGCAACGCTACAGCAGCGGTACCAGCAGCAGCGCCACGATATTGATGATCTTGATGAGGGGATTGATCGCAGGTCCAGCCGTATCCTTGTAGGGATCGCCGACCGTATCGCCGGTCACCGCGGCCTTGTGCGTATCGGAGCCTTTGCCACCGAAGTTACCTTCCTCGATGTACTTCTTGGCGTTGTCCCACGCGCCGCCGCCGGTGCACATCGAGATCGCCACGAACAGGCCGGTCACGATCGTACCGATCAGCAGGCCGCCGAGCGCGCGAATCCCGGCGCCGGGTCCCATCAGGCGGTTCATACCAAAGGCGACGATTACCGGCACCAGGATTGGCAGCACCGACGGGATCACCATCTCCTTGATCGCCGCGCGGGTGAGCAGATCCACCGCGCGCGAGTAGTCCGGCTTGGCGGTGCCTTCCATGATGCCCTTGATCTCGCGGAACTGGCGACGCACTTCAGTGACTACCGAGCCCGCGGCGCGGCCGACGGCTTCCATCGCCATCGCGCCGAACAGATAGGGCACCATGCCGCCGATGAACAGACCAATGATCACGGCCGGATCCGACAGCGAGAAGCTGACCTTTTCCCCGAGGTGCGCTTCGAGGTTGTGTGTGTAGTCGGCGAACAGCACCAGTGCCGCCAGGCCGGCCGATCCGATCGCGTAGCCCTTGGTGACCGCTTTGGTCGTGTTGCCGACCGCATCCAGAGGATCG
>DATMRM010000428.1:0-5658 GCA_035566155.1 Steroidobacteraceae bacterium
GCCGACCGTGACCCGTGAGAAGACCGACCGGCGCACGTTTGCCCTGGTCGTCGATGATTCGATCACCGTGCGTCGGGTGACGCAGCGTCTGCTCGAACGCAACGGCATGCGTGTCATGACCGCGCGCGACGGTATGGATGCCGTGGCGGTACTGGCGGAAAACGTGCCGGACATCATTCTGCTCGACATCGAGATGCCGCGTATGGACGGCTATGAAGTCGCAGCGCACGTGCGCAACGATGCCCGACTGCGCGACGTGCCGATCATCATGATCACCTCGCGCGTCGGCGAGAAGCATCGCGCTCGCGCAATCGAGCTGGGTGTGGATGACTATCTGGGCAAGCCCTATCAGGAGAGTCAGCTCATCGATGCGATCGCACCGTTGGTTGAACGCCGGCGTGCCCGCGCGCGTGCCTCGGGGGCCGGACGATGACCGAGCGGATCGCCGAGGTCTACAGCCTGCTGATCCCGCTGGCGGACTCCCGGCTGCTGGTGCCGCGCGCGTGTGTCGCCGAGGTCATCGGCTATCAGATGCCGACCCCAATGGAGAGTGCTCCGCCCTGGTATCTGGGCGTGGTCAATTGGAATGCGCGCAGCGTGCCGCTGGTGTCGTTCGAAGGTGCCAGCGGACTGATGATTCCGCCCCCCAGCGGTCGCTCACGCGTCGTGGTGTTTCATGCGCTCGCTGGCAAAGCCGAGTCGGGCTTCATCGGTATCGTCTCGCAGGGATTCCCGCAATTGGTGCGCGTCAGCAATGACGTGGTCCGCCCGGACAATTCGTGCAGTTTTGCGGACCGTGTGCCGGTGCTGTGTCAGGTGCGCATGCTCAATGAAACCCCTCTGATTCCTGATCTGGAGCGACTCGAGTCCATGATCGCGGAAGAAACGTCGGTGATGCCCGAGCGCGATACCGGCTGAGCGCGCAATCGGAAATCGATCGGCAATCTCCACCACGCAATTGTTCGAGTGTCATCTCTGAGGATGTGACGCGCTTCGCGTAACCAGCTCAAGCGCTCGCGCCCGGAGCCGATGCACCGGAATATCTGCCGGAAGGTAGAACTGCCGTGATTCGCATCTTGTTCATCGACGATGATAGTCAGATTCTGGACGGAATCCGACGCAGCATGCATTGCATGCGCGCCGAATGGCAGATGCGTTTTTGCAGCGAACCCGTCGCTGCGCTGAATGAACTGTCCGCCGAGCCCGCTGACGTGGTCGTTTCCGACATGCGCATGCCGGTGATGGACGGTTCAGAGTTTCTGGCCGAGGTGAAGCAGCGCTATCCGCAGACCATACGCATACTCCTGTCCGGACAGGCCGAGTCCGAGTCGATCATTCGGGCCACGCGCAGTGCCCACCGCTACCTGTCGAAACCCTGCGACGCACCAACACTGAAGGCGGCCATCACGCGCACAGCGAATCTGAAGGCGGTTCTGAATGACGGTCAGCTGGCCGCCATGGTAGGCAGCGTTGACGCGCTGCCGACGCCGCCAAAGGCCTATCAGGAGCTGGTGGACTGCATCCGCAACCCAAACTCGGCGATTGCCGATGCGGCCCGCATCATCCGCCAGGACGTGGCGATGACGGCCAAAGTCCTGAAGCTTGCCAACTCCGGATTCTTCGGCCTTCGCGAGCCGGTGCAGAGTATTGACCGGGCCGTTGCCTTCGTCGGTATGGAGGCCATGTCCGCGCTGGTTCTTGGACAGGAGCTGTTCAACAACAAGAACCCGGTGACGCTGCCGGGATTCAGTCTCGAGAACCTCGGTCGTCATTCATTCGAGTGTGCGGCCTGGGCGCGCGCGGTAGCGCTCTCCCAGCAGTGCAGCGCACGGGTCGCCGATGCCGCGTTTCTGTGTGGCGTGCTGCATGACGTGGGCCGGCTCGTGTTCGCCACCCGCGTGCCGCCGTCCGCGCCGGCGCAGCGCCGGGATTGGCTGTCCGAGACTGCGATGAACATGAAGACCCATCACGCCAGAGTCGGCGGCTACTTGCTAGGGTTGTGGGGTTTTCCGGAGGCGGTCGTGGAGTCCATCGTGTGGCATCACACGCCCAGCCGGTGCGGTGACATGGGGTTCGGTCTGTGTGGTCTGCTGCACGTTGGCGACTATCTGTCGCACGCAAGTCAGCCACATCCTGCGGAGGCGGCAGGCCCGGAACTCGAACCAGGTTACCTGCAGGACCGGGGGTTGGCTGAAAAACTTCCTGAATGGTTGCTGACGCGAGCGCAAAAGTGACTGACGAACACCAAATCTGGTCGATCGGGCTCGACTGGCTGCCGCAGCCGATTGCGGTATTGAACGCCGCCGGCATGGTGGTGTATTGCAATCGCGCATGGCTCGCGCATCGCCAGTCCAATCTGGGTGGCTGGTTCGTCGAAGCCTTTTCGGGCAACGGCCTGGGGCCCGAAGCTCGCACTGAGGTCGCTGCCGCCCTGCAGCTCGCGCTTTCCGGAGCCGACGCGATGCAATCGGCGCTCTACGCCTGCGGCGCTGAGTCCGAATCGCACTGCTACCGCGTGAGTCTGCGCCGCTTTCAGGTGAAGGATGAGACCTACGTGCTGGTACACCACGAGGACGTCACCGCGGTGCGCCGGCTGGAAGCCGAACTGCAACACCGAATCGAGCAATCCCACAGCGCCGATCAGACGGTGCGGCGGGTGCGCGAGGACGAGGTGCGCTGGAAGCTGGCGCTGGAAGTCAACAACGTCGCGGTATGGGATTTCGACGCACTCGCACGAACCGTGGTCGGCTCCAAACGCTGGCTCGAGCTCTGGGATGCGCGCGAGGGCGATCCGGACGTGCGGCGCAGTGGCATTCCGCTGCCCATTGATCGCATTCAACCGGACGAATTGCCCCAGTTCCTGCACGATTGGTACGAACTGCTGGCCGGAATGCGGCCAGCGCTGGAAGTGGGCGTAAATGTGCTGGTGCTGGATGACTATCGTTTCATGCGTCTGCGCGGGCGGGTCGTGGAGCGCGATGCATTCGGTACCGCGCTGCGAGTGGTCGGCACTTTGGTCGACATTCACGACGCCCGCCGGATGCAGATGCAGGCCGCCAATGCGAGCAAGCTGGAATCCATTGGCGAACTGGCGGCGGGCATTGCCCATGAAATCAATACACCGACACAGTACGTGGGCGACAACGTGCGCTTCCTGGGCGATGTCTTTGGATCTCTGCAGCAGTGCGTCGATGAGTTGAGCCGAATGACTGAGGAAGCGCGCGACAGCATTCCGATCGAGCGCGTTCGCCAGTGCGTCGACAAGGCCGATATGTCCTACCTGCGCGAGGAGATTCCCAAAGCGATCGCGCAGTCGCTCGAAGGTATTCAGAGAATCGCCAAGATCGTCGCGGCGATGAAGGAGTTCTCACACCCCAGTCAGGAGCGCACGCCCACCGATCTGAATCACGCGATCAGCAACACGATCACCGTGGCGACCAATGAGTGGAAGTACGTGGCGAAGGTGGAAACGCAGCTGGATTCGTCGCTGCCGCAGGTGCCGGTCATCCCCGGAGAGTTCAACCAGGTGATTCTGAATATGGTGGTCAACGCCGCGCACGCGATCGCTGACACGCGCGAGCAGCATCCAACGCGCATCGGTACGATCCGCATCGTTACGCGACGATTGCCCGACTGGGCGGAGATCAATATTTCGGACGACGGCTGCGGCATGCCGAAGAACATTCACGAAAAGATCTTCGATCCGTTCTTCACCACCAAACCGGTGGGCAAGGGTACCGGACAGGGCCTGGCGATCGCGCATAATGTCATCGTAAAACGACATTACGGTACGATCGCCGTGAAGAGCGAAGCGGGCGTGGGTACGACCTTTACGATCCGTGTGCCGCTCGAAGCCAAAGAAGGCGCAGAGCCCGCGGAGAGCGCCGCGTAACCGGCGGCAACCATGGCAGAGGCGGTGCTTTTCGTTGACGATGAGCCGCACCTGCTCGACGGGATTGCCCGCTCGTTGCGACAGCATTTCTCAATTCACACCGCGACCAGCGGGGCAGCAGGTCTGCGCCTGCTTCAGAGCGCCGGCCCGTTCGCGGTCGTCGTCTCCGATATGCGTATGCCGGAGATGGATGGTGTTCAGTTTCTGTCCAAGGTCGCGGCGCTGGCACCAGACACCGTGCGCGTGATCCTGACCGGGCAGGCCGATCTCGCCCAGACAATCGCGGCGGTCAACGAAGGGCACATTTTCCGATTCCTGAACAAGCCGTGCACGACGCAGTTCCTGCAGGGAGCGGTGGAGAACGCGATTGCGCAGCACCGACTGATTACCGCAGAGAAAGTACTGCTCGAGCAGACGCTCACCGGAGCGGTGAACATGCTGCTGGAAATCCTAAGCGCCATTCTGCCGTCGGCCCATGGGCGGGCGCGGCGCCTGCAGCGCTACATCGTCGCGCTGGCCAGAGCGCTGGCGCTGCCGGTGGACTGGCAATGGCCGCTGGCGGCCTCGGTTTCGCAGGTCGGTTGCATTTCGATACCGAAGGACATTCTGGCGAAAGTCGAAGCCGAGCAGCCGCTGAGTGATGACGAGCAGCGCTTGTTCGACTCACATCCGCGCATGGCCGGAAAGATGCTCGAGGCGATCCCGCGACTGGAAGGCGTGGCGGCCATCGTGACGGCACAGAACATGCCGTTGAGCCAAGCGGAGACCTTTGCGCGGCTGTCTCAGCTCGACGCCCGAACGGCCGGCAGGATTCTGCTGCGAGCGGTCATCGAGTACGACCGGTACGTTGTCGAAGGTCACAGCGCCGCAGCGGCCGCCCAGGCCGTGCGTGCCTCCGCTGCCGGATTACCGGCTGAAGTGCTCGAGACATTGCCAGGTATGCCGATCGCACGGCGCGAATACATCCTGCGCAGCGTGCGCCTGATTGATCTCGCCCCCGGCATGCTGCTCGATGAGGCATTGGTCACACTCAAAGGCGTGTGCCTGGTGCCGGCTGGGCATGAAGTCACACCCACTTTGTTGCAGCGGCTGTGCGGTATCGACGCGGGCTTGCAGGTTCGAGAGCCGTTTCGGGTTCAGGTTCCGACATAGAGGGCACGATCATGACGTCCAACAGGGCCACTATTCTGCTCGTCGATGATGAGTCACACGTAACCGATGCGCTCAGTCGGCACTTTCCAAGGGAGCGTTTTGAGGTGCTGAGCGCCCGGTCCGCCGCGGATGCGTATGAGATTCTCGATCGACGGCGCGTCGACGTGGTGATATCGGATGAGCGCATGCCGGGCGAGGCGGGTTCCGAGTTCCTGGCGAGAGTGCGGCAACTGCATCCGGCCACGATCCGCATGATCCTGTCCGGACAGGCGAGTCTGGACGCCGCTATTCGTGCGATCAACGAAGGAGAGGTGTACCGATTCTTTCTCAAACCGTGCAATCCGGTCGATCTGCTGTTCACAGTGCAGCGTGCGCTGGAGCATCGTCGTCTGGCCGAACGCAGTCGCGCACTGCTGGCCGAGTATCGCAAGCAGGCGGCTCTGCTCAATGTCGTGGAGCGCATGCAACCTGGGCTGCTCAAATTCGAACAGGACGAATCCGGCGCCATCATCGTGGAGGATGACAGCACCGATTCGGTGGAAGACCTGTTGCGCGAGATCGAACAATCCATCGCCGCCCGCCACCCCGAATACGATCACGCTTAGCCTTTGAGC
>DATMRM010000429.1:0-3026 GCA_035566155.1 Steroidobacteraceae bacterium
AGTGCCCGAGCGCATAGGGACGGATGGCGGTTTCTTCGTAGTCGCCGATCAACCAGCGAAGATTGCTCTTGTATTGATACACGCTGAAGTGATTGAGCCAGAACCAGACCATCTGCTCGCGCAGCTGATTGGGCGAGTAGACCGCGCGCAGGAGTTGGCGTCGGATGCTGTCGTAGGCGGCGCGATTACCACTGTCGTTGAGCGTCCTGCGCGCCGATTCGCGATCAGGCCCGTCGGCCATCGCATTGATTGCCTTCTGGCGCGCCTGAACGTCGGCGAGCAGGTGCTGCGCGTCGAGGTGCGAGACTTCCATATTCTGGAGTTGCGCGGCAATCGCGGGCGGCAAGGTCTCGTCGTGCGCGCCCAGCTGCTGATCGAGCCATCGCGTTCTGCCGAGGCGGCGATAGTCCTTGACCATCACACTGTCAACACCGAAGCCGACTCTTTCGAGCCACAACGCATCCTGTCGTCGCAGATTGGTGAGAGCCTCCGGGCTGGCTGCCGGTCGGATGTCGCTGCGCGGCCGTGGCGCCTGAGAGGCGCAGGCAAACAACAGCAGGCAGGTGCAGGCCACGAGACCCAAGCGAGTCGCTGTGACAGAGCCTAGTTTCGATGGTTGGTCCACCATGGCAGTCCCGTGCGCATCCGGCGGCGGTCCTGAAACTCAACGAGCCGGCGAGGTGTGCGTTGACATGTGTCGCAGGCGGCAGCGTAAACTTTGCAACTTGAGACAGCTTATACGTCAAGTATCGGAGATCTTATGAAGGGGATCATCCGCCATACCGGCGGCTGCCACTGCGGAAGGGTTCGGTTTGAGGTGCAGGCGCCGGCGCACATCGAGGCATCGGACTGCAATTGTTCAATATGCTCCAAGGCGGGCTACCTGCATCTGACCGTGCCGAAGTCACGGTTTCGATTGCTGTCCGGCGAAGATTCTCTGACCACCTATCAGTTCAACACGCGCACCGCCAAACATCTCTTCTGCTGCGTATGCGGCATCAAATCGTTCTACGTTCCTCGTTCGCACCCTGACGGCTTCAGCGTCAACGCCCGATGTCTGGATGCCGGTACCGTCACCGGCATGAGCGTCAAACCGGTGGACGGAAGAAACTGGGAGCAAGTCTATCCGAAGGGTAGAGGCGCGCCGCTGGAAGAGTAGCCGCACGCCGCTTCCTCGCATGCATCCGCATGATTTGCTGTTTGCGATGTTTCGCGCCGCGCTGGACGCTGCGAGTCCCTCACGCTGCGTGCCTTCGCATCTGCCCGAACGACCCGATGGTCGAGTTGTCGTCGTCGGTGCGGGTAAAGCCGCAGCGGAAATGGCGCGGGCGGTTGAAGAGCGGTGGGGCGATGCTGTCACAGGACTGGTCGTCACACGTTACGGTCACCGCTCGCCCTGCCAGCACATCGAAGTGGTCGAAGCGGGCCATCCGAATCCCGATGCCGCAAGCTATAATGCCGCCGTACGCATTCGCAATCTGGTCAGCGGGCTGACAGCCGACGACCTGGTGCTGTGTCTGTGGTCCGGCGGCGGATCATCACTGCTGTCACTGCCCGCCCAAGGCATCACGCTCGCTGACAAACGAGGGATCAATCAGCAGTTGCTGCGCAGCGGTGCGGGCATCGCGGAGATCAACTGCATCCGCAAGCATCTGTCGGCGATCAAGGGAGGTCGGTTGGCGTTGCTGGCACAGCCGGCACAGGTGCTCAGTCTGATCATCTCGGATGTTCCGGGTGATGACGTATCGGTAGTCGCTTCAGGACCCACGATGGCCGATTCGACTACGCGTGAGCAAGCGCTGGAAATACTGGAGCGCTACGACCTGAATGTGCCCGCGCATGTCATGGAATGGTTGCGATCGGAAGGGGCCGAGACGCCAAAGCCCGGTGACGAGCGGCTCGCGCGAGTGCGCAATGTCTTGATTGCGACACCTCTGGCATCGCTGATGGCCGCGGCGGAATACGCGCGTGCCCAGGGTGTGCGTCCTCTCATCCTTGGCGATGCGATCGAAGGGGAAGCGCGCGAATGTGCAAGAGTGCATGCGGGTATCGCGATCAGTTGTGCAACACATGGGCATCCGCTGCCCGCGCCCTGCGTGCTGATTTCCGGTGGCGAGACCACCGTTACCGTGCGCGGAGGCGGCCGTGGCGGACGTAACGCCGAATTCCTGCTGGCGCTGGCGCTGGCATTGCAGGCACATCCACAGGTGTGGGCGATCGCTTGCGATACCGATGGCATCGATGGCACCGAAGACAATGCCGGCGCGCGCATCGCTCCGGACACCCTGGACAGGGCGAGCGCCTGGGGTGTCAACGCGGTGACCTCGTTGGAGGACAACGATGCCTACCGCGTGTTCCAGGTGCTCAACGATTTGATCGTGACCGGTCCGACGCGCACCAACGTCAATGACTTTCGCGCTGTTCTCGTTGAGCGTGGATCGGTGTCTGGGGCAGGGGTGCAGCTAGCCTTGCCGAGCGCCGACTAGCCGCTCCGCAATCTGCACCGCGTTCAACGCGGCACCCTTCAACAGCTGATCGCCGGCAACGAACATCGATAACGAATGTCCTGACGGATCGCTGCTGTCGCGACGGATGCGCCCCACGAACACATCGCCCTGACCGCTGGCCTCATTCGGCATCGGAAAATGATTGCGCTCGATATCATCGACGACCCGCACACCTGCGGCGCGCTGCAACAGCTCGCGCGCGGACTCGGGAGTCACGGTGCGCTCGAACTCCACGTTCAGTGCGATCGCATGCGCGCGCAGCACCGGCACACGGATGCAGGTGACGCTCACGCGCAGATCCGGCGCCGCCATGATCTTGCGCAGCTCGCGGCCGACTTTGGTCTCCTCATCGTTCGAGCCGGTGATCGGATCGACGGACGCGTCATGACTGAAAAGATTGAACGCGTACGGATGTCGCAATACGCGCGGCTCGAATGCTTCGCCTGCGAGCGATGCGCGTGTGGCCTCGCGTAGCTCCTGCATCGCTGCAGCGCCGGCGCCGGAGGCCGCCTGGTAGGT
>DATMRM010000430.1:0-3537 GCA_035566155.1 Steroidobacteraceae bacterium
CGATGACTACCGGTGAGGTGTAGCTTGCGTAGAAACGCAGCAAGGCCGCATGCGAACGGTCGGCATCGAAGCCCAGGAACGGGATACTGTGATCGATGAAATATTGCGCCAGTATCCGCGCGACCAGCGATTTGCCGACACCACCTTTCTCGCCACCAACCAGATGAATCGTCGCCATCAGCCTTTACCTCCTCGACGCGCCAAGCGATCGGTCGCGCCGACTAGTTCCCGCGTAATGCCTGTTTCCATCGCCGAGTGACCGGCGTCCGGTACGATGCGCAGCTGCGCCTGCGGCCACGCCCGATGCAGATCCCAGGCGCTGCGCATCGGGCACACGAGGTCGTACCGGCCCTGCACGATGACGCCACGGATGTCGCGCAGACGGTGTGCGTCGCGCAGCAGTTGATCGTCGCTGTCCATGAAGCCCCGATTCACGAAGTAGTGAGCTTCGATGCGCGCGAATGCCGCGGCGTACTCGGGATCTTCGAACTTCGACAGGTAGCTCGAGTTGGTGCGCAGGTAACTGGTCGCACCTTCCCACATCGACCAGGCGCGCGCGGCACTCGCACGCGTCTTCGGATCGTCGCTGGTCAGGCGTCGGTAATAGGCCCGCATCATGTCGCCGCGCTCCTCGGGCGGGACGGGTGCGACGTAGTGCTCCCACAGATCGGGAAACAGCGAGGCGGCACCCTGCGGGCTCTGATAGAACCATTCGAGCTCCGAGCGCCGCAACAGAAAGATTCCGCGCAGTACCAGCTCGGTAACGTACTCGGGATGCCGTTGCGCGTAGGCAAGCGCCAGCGTCGAGCCCCACGAGCCGCCGAACACCATCCAGCGCTCGATGCCGAGATGTGTCCGCAGCTGTTCAATATCGGACACCAGCTCCCAGGTGCTGTTCTCGCGCAGCTCGGCATGCGGGCGGCTGGCACCGCATCCGCGCTGATCAAACAGCACGATGCGATAGCGCCGGGGATCGAAGAACCGGCGCATGGCGGGGTTGGTGGCCGCGCCCGGTCCGCCGTGCAGGAATACCACCGCTTTGCCGCGTGGATTGCCGCTTTCCTCGTAATACAGTTCGTGCAGCGGCGAGACGCGCAGATACGCTTTGCGATAGGGCCGGATGGCAGGATAGAGCGTTCCCGCGACACGTCGAACGGAGCGCGGCACGGGTTCAACTGACCATGGGGCCGAGCGGCTTGCCGCCCAGCAGATGTAGGTGCAGGTGGTAGACCTCCATACCGGCGTTCCTGTTGCAGTTGACAATCAGGCGGTAGCCGTCATCGGCAATGCCCTCGCTGCGCGCGATCTGTGCCGCGACCGCCACCATGTGGCCGACCAGCGACTCGTCCTCGGCAGTGATTTCATTGGCTGTAGGTATGGGCTTGTTCGGGACAATGAGAACGTGAGTCGGAGCGCGCGGATGAATGTCGCGAAACGCCACAACGCGATCGTCCTTGTAAACAAATTTGGCCGGGAGTTCGCCCTGGATGATGCGCTCGAAAAGTGTCGGCATGATTGCGACGCTCGATGGATGCGGGAGATCGGGTCAGCTTAAGATATCGCGATGACGATGCACAACAGCACGAGGGTGCGCACCAGGTGAGACTGTCGCTCGAGGCTCTGGGCACCCATTTGGCGCAGACACTGCTGCCGATCTATCTGGTGTCGGGCGACGAGCCATTGCTGGTCGGAGAGGCTGGCGACGCAATCCGGGCACGGGCGCGCATTGCAGGATTTGCAGAGCGCCAGGTATTTTTTATCGAGCGCAGCGCCGCCGTTTGGGAGCAGATCAGCCAGGAAGCCCAGGCGCTGTCACTGTTTGCCAGTTCGCGGGTCGTCGAAATCCGTATGCCAGGCGGGAAACCGGGCACCGCCGGCGCCACCGCGCTGAAGCGACTGTTCGAGGCGGCCCGTTCCGATCTGCTGGTGTTGATCATCACCGGAGAGCTGGATCGGGACGCACAGGGCGCCGACTGGGTCTATGCAGCGCAACAGCGCGGTGCCTGGCTGCCCATCCGCACCGTGGAACGATCCAGGCTGCCGCAGTGGTTGCAGTCGCGCTTTGCCGCGCAGGGCCTGAAGGCGACCGACCAGGCGATCACGCTGTTGGCGGAACGCAGCGAGGGCAATCTGCTCGCGGCGCGCCAGGAGATCGACAAGCTCGCGTTGCTACTGCCGCCGGGCGCGACGGTATCCGTGGCCGAGGTTGAGGCCAGCAGTGCCGACAGCGCGCGATTTGATGTGTTTCAATTGACGGATGCGATACGCAGTGCGGACCCGGCACGGGCACTGCGAGTCTTAAGCGGGCTGAGCGCGGAGGGCAGTGAGCCGCCGCTGCTCTTGTGGGCACTTTCCCGCGAACTCAAGGGGATGCAGCAACGCGCAGGTGCCGCGTCGCGGATAGCGCCTGCGCGCCTGATCGCACGCGCGGCGCGCGCCGACCGCATGGCCAAGGGACTGAGCATCGGCGATGCCTGGGACGAACTGGCCCTGCTGGTGGTCGAAATGACTGGCAAACGCACCCTGCCGCTGGTGCGCACGGGCGTGGAGCCATAAGGCGCGCAAACTTGCACTGCGCCGCAGCCGCCACCACACTGGCGATGACATGGCAGAACCGATAGGCCTATTCGGCGGGACCTTTGACCCGATTCATTTCGGTCATCTGCGGACCGCGTTCGAGCTGCTGCAGTCCTTGAAACTGTCGCAGGTGCGGTTTCTTCCGACCGGGGATCCTCCGCATCGCGAAGCGCCGCTGGCGAACGGGCAATTGCGTTTCCAGATGGTCAGCGCTGCGGTGGTCGGCCAGCCCGGATTCACGGTGGATGACCGCGAGATCAAGCGCGAAGGCGTGTCATATACGATTGATACGCTCACCGAGTTGAGACAAGAGAATCCGCAACGCTCGCTGTGCATGCTGCTCGGAATGGATGCCTTTCTGGGCATGCCAACGTGGCGGCGGTGGCGCGAAATCTTCGACCTATGCCACGTCGTGGTCGCGCATCGGCCGGGCTGGAAAGCCCCTGTGACCGGCCCGCTCGGCGAGGTGATGGTGGATCGAGGAACCGGGAGTGTGCGCGATCTGCACGCCTCGCCAGCCGGCAAAATCTATGTCCATGGCGTCACGCAACTGGAGATCGCATCGACCGACCTGCGCGCGCTGATTATGTCAGGGCGGGATCTGCGTTACCTGGTACCCGACGCCGTCCGCGATCTCATTCTGCGCAGCGGGTGCTATGCTGCGCGTAACGCTTGAAGGGAGGCACACCTAACCGCATGACAACATCCGCTCGCCCGCGCCGCGCTCCGCGACGCAACTCCGTGCTCGAGAAACTCGTGCTCACGGCGCTGGATGAGATGAAGGCAGTCAACATCAAAGTACTCGATGTGCGGGGAATGACCGACATCGCCGACGCCATGATCGTGGCCTCGGGAACTTCCGACCGTCATGTGCGCGCGATCGCCGATCGCGTGATCGAAAAAGCCAAGATTGAAGGCCACCGGCCGCTGGGTGTGGAAGGCCAGCGCGACGGCGAATGG
>DATMRM010000431.1:0-5198 GCA_035566155.1 Steroidobacteraceae bacterium
ATCTGGAAGACAATCAGGCTGCGGCACGCGGCCGCTTACCGGATGCCGCGATGCGACAGCGGATGGAGAAATTCTGGGACGCGCGAGCCTAAAGGCAATCCGCTAGCCTCGCCGGCGCCTGAACAGAGTTTCCGGCACGGATCGCACGATGAACATGATTGCACGCCAGAACCACGGCGTGTAGATCATCACTGAACCGCGATCCATGGCGCGTCGAATATCGTGTGCCACGCGAGCCGGTTTGGCCCATAGCGCACCTTTGGGAAAGGCTGCGGTCATCGGAGTGTCCACGAATCCCGGTTTGATTGTGAGCACGCGTACGCCGCGCGCGTACAGCTGCTGGCCCAATCCGCTCAGGAAAGCGGTCACCGAAGCTTTGGCGGCGCCGTAGGCGTAGTTGGAATGGCGGCCGCGGTCGCCGGCGACCGATGAAATGACCGCTAGTACACCTGCGCCCCGCGCAGCAAATACTCGCGCCAACGCCAGACACAGCACCATGACGCTCAGCGCGTTGACGGTGAATTCCTCCCGCAGTGCTTCGATCGAGTCTTCGCAGGCGTTTTGATCCGACAACGTGCCGTGTGCGATCAGCGCCTGATCCAGCCCGCCTAGGCTCTCAACGCCCGAGGCAATCAGGGCAGGCAGCCGTTCCAGCTCTCGTACGTCAATGACTACCGTGCCCGCGATGCTTGCGCCACGCAGTCTCAGGTCGTCGGCGATCGTCTGCAGCAGCGGCGCGTTGCGGCCCGCGAGAAACAGCGCATCCCCGCGCGCGGCGAATTCGCGTGCCGTCGCCTCCGCGATCGCCGATGTCGCACCGACGATCAGGATGCGCTGCACGAGGGCTGTCCGGTCACGCGGCGCCAGAACGATGAGGAAAAGCGCGGATCGACGAACTGCCGGAACGCTTCCCAGGCCGGGAAGTACCTTTGGAACGATGCAGCCGACATGCGTGCATCCTTGGCCGGATAGACCGCGCCACCAGCCTGTTCGGTAACAGAGTCAAACGATGCCAGAAGCCTGAGCGTGTCCGCCCCTCGGTTGGGAAAATCCATGGCCACGGTGACGCCCGGTCGTGCGAACGACAACAGGCCGAGCGAAGGGGCTGAGCCGAATTTCTTCAGCACGCTGACGAAGGAACCTTGACGGTGGCGTTCGAGCAGACCGAGCATTGTCTTGAATGCGTCGGTCGCCCCCTGTGCGGGCAGGACACATTGATACTGGAAAAAACCCCGCGGACCGTATACCCGATTCCAATCGAGGATGCGATCCAGAGGAAATAGAAAGCGTTGCTGCAGCCATTGGCGCTGCTTTGGCCGAGTTGCCGAGCGACGGTAGTAGAGTCCGTTCAGGATCCGTGTGGTGAACTGCGAGACCACTGAGAACGGCGGAGTGAGCGGGACGCGCACCTGTCCCTGCCGGATCGGAGCTGGGTCGGTGATGGCGCAATGATTCGCCCGCATGAACACGCCACGACCGCGTTGCTGCGCCGGCGCCGTGCTGTCGAACCATGCGACGGTGTACTCATGCTCGTCATCCGATGCGGCGCTGAGCGCCAGGAATTCCTCCATGTTGGCGAAGCGCTGTGTTTCGCCTTCGATCCACGGGCCGTCGATCGTGCGCAGCTGCAGGCGCGCGCTGCGGATCAGTCCGGTCAGGCCAAGGCCACCGATGGTGGCACGGAACAATTCCGTATTCTGATGAGGCGAGCAGATCAGGAACTCGCCGTTCGAGCGCAAGAGTTCAAAATCGAGCAGGTGATGGCAGAAGGTGCCGACCCGATGGTGATTCTTGCCGTGTACATCGTTGGCTATCGCGCCGCCGACGGTGACCAACGCGGTGCCTGGCACCACCGGAAGCATCCAATGACGTGGAGCGAGCAGCTCAATGATTTCGCTCAACAGCACACCCGCCTCGCACTCCAGCACTCCAGTGGCTGCATCGAAGGCGATCAGATGATCGAGCGAGCGCGTACTGAGCAACGTGCCGCCGTCGTTCAGACAGACATCCCCGTAGCTGCGACCGTTACCGTAGGGCAGCAACGGCGCGAAGTCCGGCAGGGGCTCGAATCGGCTTCTGAGAGCTACGATCTGCTGATTGTGGCGAGGCCAACGGCCCCACGAGTCTCCCAGTGCCACGGTTGTGTCTAGATTGCCAGGTACACGATCACGACCAGCAATCCCAGAGTGACTAGGCTGACGCCGTCCTGTACCGCGAATACCAGCGGGTCGTCGTGCAACCGGCCGCGCGCCGCGAGCATCCACGCACGGCTGATCCAGAACAGCATCAGCGGGCAGATCAACCACAACACGTGGTGATAGCGGTAAATCGCTTGCGATTCGGGGCTGTTGATGTAGAGAGCGGTCACGACGATAGCGCACAGACCGGAGGCCGAGCCCAGGCTCATGATGGCCGGCATGTCTTCCGCGCTGTAGTCGCGGCCCCGGCCTGCCGGGCGTTCGGTGCGCCGTGTGGATTCCAGTTCGGCGTAACGTTTGATGAACGCCAGGCTCATGAACATGAACACAGAGAATGCGAGCAGCCAGAACGATACTGGCACGTTACTGGCGGCGGCGCCGGCGATGATACGGATCGTATAGAGCGTCGCGAGCACCATCACGTCGAGCAAAGCAACGCGTTTGAGGCGGACCGAGTAGGCACAGGTCAGCAGGTAGTAGCCAACCAGCGCCAATGCGAATCGCAGGTCCAGAGCCGCGGACACCGCGGCGGCGCCGAGCAGCAGCAACAGGGACGCCCAGGCGCCCGCCGCCGGTGAGATTTCACCGCAGGCCAGGGGTCGGGTGCGCTTGTGGGGGTGTGCCCGGTCGGCCGCCAGATCGAACAGATCATTGGTCAGGTAGACGCTGGACGCACAGAGTCCAAAGGCAATGAATGCCAGGGCGCAGCTGCGCAGTACCGTCGCCTGGAAGATCGTGTGCGCCAGCAGGGCAGGCAGAAACACCAGAGTGTTTTTGACCCACTGATGCAAGCGAACGGCGCGCATCCAGATGCTGATGGAGGGGGTTGAACGGGGGAACACCTGCTCAACGTCCGACACGCGCCTGACCTCGTTGGCCAGTGCTGTATCGCCGACCACCACCGCGCGTCTGGCGGCTTTCCAGACGATCTGATCCGACCGCTGACTGCCGGCGTAGTCAAATCCCTGTTCGCCGAAACGCGCCACCAGGGCGCTGCGCTTGCGTTCGGCGGGCGATCCGCCCCGCGGATCCACCCAGGCGTACTCGTCAAATAACCCCAGCGGTGTCGTGACCTGATCCGCGATGCGCCGGTCACCGTTGACGACCAGTACCAGCCGTCTTCCGGAGCGTCGCTCATTCTGCAGCCAATGAATCAGGTCATGTCGCAGTGGCAGACCCAAAACATCGACATCAGTGGTGGAGTCGGGGCGGTCAGTAGGTCGTGCGGCCAGCGCTCTGACCGGGGACTGTTTGGCGAGCAGGAGCAATAGTTCGAGCTGCAGCGGATTCGCCGTCAGTGTGCCATCGAAGTCAATGCAGAGCGGAATAGCCGCGTCGGTCATCCGGATCCTACCGTGCGCTGGCGGCAGTGTGCCATCAGCGCTCGGCAATTACTAACGGATCCCTGTCGAGCCTGAGCTGGCGAGCGCTTCATGCGCTCGCCAGCTCTTTGACACTCATCCCGGCAGCGTGCCGCTGAGGGCGTGGCGGCGCGCGACAGGTGGGTGTCTCAAGTTAGCTAGAGAGTGGCCTCGACCGCGCTGGACGCGATGCTTTCGGCTCCTGCACTGTTGACCGAGGTGAGCGTGAAGTACCAGTTGCCCGCAGCAAGTTCACTGATCACGTAGGTCTGCACGCCTACCGTTTTGATGCTGATCTTGTTGGTCATGGCATTGGTGCTGTTGCCATAGTAGATGTTGTAGCCGACTAGATTGGTCAGCGCAGTACCATTGGTGTTTTCGGTCGGCGCTGCCCAGGAAAGGGTGACACTGTTGGAGCTCGTGCCCGCGCCCGAGGAGCTGCTGCTGCCCGAGCCGCTACCCGAGCTGGAGCTCGCGCCCGAACTGCTGGTTGGAGCTGAACCGCTCGAGCTGGAGGTCGCACCTGAGCTGGAGGTCGCGCCTGAGCTGGAGGTCGCGCCTGAGCTGGAATGGCCGCCCGAGCTGGAGCTCGCGCCCGAACTGCTGGTTGGAGCTGAACCGCTCGAACTGGAGGTCGCGCCTGAGCTGGAGGTCGCACCTGAGCTGGAGGTCGCACCTGAGCCGGAATGGCCGCCCGAGCTCGTGCTGCTACCGCTGGTGCCGCCGCCAGAGCTGCCGCCCTGCGAGCCGCCTGTGGTGCCACTCGAGCTGCCTGACTGCTTCAGGTTTTGCACGATAACCGTCGCGGAGGCCGGATTGCCGAAGCTGGCCTGGCCTTCAATGCTATTCAGGGAGATCGAGAAGTCCTTGCCGGCTGCGCCGGCCGTGACCGGCACCAGAATCGTCTTCGCGCTGGTGTCACCGGCGTTCCAGCTCAGGGTTCCGCTGCTCGGCGTGTAGTCCTCGCCAGATACTGCTGAGCCGTTGATCGTGCCGTAGGTTACGGTCGCGTCTCCCGAAGCTGACCCGCTGCGGTAGACGGTGATGATGGCACTGGACGCGGGAGCGACCTGATAATCAGCGGCTGACAGTGCGACGGTCCCCACCGCCGAAGCTGTCGCGCTCGAAGGGGTGCTACCGCCGGTGCCGGAGTTCGATGACTCGGTCGCTCCGCCACACCCGGTGAGTGCTGCGCCGACCATCAGAATTCCGATCAGGCTTATCCCTCGTCCCTTTGCCCTAACTTGCATTTCGCGTCGCCCTCGTAGTTCAGGTTGTTCCCCGAGCTCTCCGGGCGGCGATCGTCTTGATGGTGGGAAGGAGGTTCGACGGCTGCAGCACGATCGTGACGATCGTGTGACTGCCGGCAACCCCGCTGTCTCACCGATCGAATGACTGGATCGGAGACCGGAGGCTTTGCGTCCCCGCCTTGCGGCGGGTTTGCCCTTAACTCGCGAGCGTAGTAAACGAAAAAAAAAACTCGTTAACAAAGTGTCTGCAGCGACACACACGTCGCCATCTTGCGACGCTGGTTTTCACGGCATTTGAGTGATCCCAGAGAGGAAATCTCGGTCGGATTTATTGAAGTGTTTCGTTGTCAATCGCGCGATCGTGCTTCGTTGTGTGACGAAGTTGTCTT
>DATMRM010000432.1:0-2890 GCA_035566155.1 Steroidobacteraceae bacterium
GCCGTGACCACTTCGAACTACTGCGGGCCGAGCGCGACCGAGATCATCAACGGACAGCCGGTCCTGTCGACCAACTGTCCTAACCAAGTCAACGACTACCGGTTCACCTCTGCAAGCGGCTTCTCGCAACCGAGCATCGTCGCACCGTCCGGGCCCGAGGCGCCATCTGGTACCCAGCTGCCGGTCGCGCCGAAGTTCAAGGCCAATCTGGTCGCGCGCTACACGTTCCCGCTCGCCAATGGGGACGCCCATGTACAGGCCGGCTACGTGTATCAGACGAGCAGCGAGCCGCTCTTGCGCCTGGTTGACCAGATCAATCTCGGCAAACTGCCCTCCTACGGCCTCCTTGATCTGTCGAGCGGCCTGACGCGCAACCGCCTGTCGCTTGAGCTGACGCTGAGCAACGTGCTCGACAAGCGGGCCCAGCTCACACGCTTCGTCGAGTGCGCGACTACGACCTGCACGCAGCCGTACGTCATTCCAACGCAGCCGCGAACAGTCATGCTGAGGTTCGGACAAAAGTTCTGAGCATCTGGTGCGGCGGGGCCTGCGCCGAGTGGACCAGTCAGGAGCCTCCGGCTACATCCGCAGCGGTGTGGCCGGGGGTGCGCGGCCGCAAGACTGCGCGCCCATGGTCCCTTGCGCTCTCAGCGCTCGGGCAACGGCACGACCGGCAGGCTCCGATGCCCTTCGCGGTCGACCGCCCGAACTGCCAAAATCACGTTGTCTTTGGAGAGCTTAAGCGTGGTGGTCGTGACATTGCCGACGTTCTGAGCGTGCTCCCAAACAGGACTGCTCGTGGCCCGCCAGATGACCTCATACCCACTGGCGTCGCCGGAGGGCTCCCATTTGAGGGTGGAATCATTGTCGAGGTTACTGGTCACCAGTCTGACGTTGCTCGGTGATCCCGGCGCCGAAGCGAGCGCGGCCAGCGTCAGTGCATTCAGTCGCGCCACTTTCGCCACGTACTCGAAGTCCACGAACTTCGCCAGATCACCATACTCGATGCCGTTTTCGGTGCGTAGCGTCTGATGCTGGTGATCGAAGTCTTCGCGGTACTCGGTGAAGCGGACCGCGGCGTATCCTTGCTGGTTGAAGGCGGAATGATCGCCGCCGCGCAAATACCGATCAAGCCGGAAGACGAGGAGCGCGCTTACGCCCGGATCATAGGCGGCGCCAATCTCTGCGATGTAGCGCGCCAGTTCCCGCGACGGCGAATCGCTCTCGCCGCCGAGAGAGCGGATCTGCTTGAGTTCCTTATCACCGGCGCTGACAGGCACCCCCTCGGAAAACACGCGCACCACGCCCGGATCCTGTCCCACACCCTTGTCACCACCGACGATATCGTTGTTCAGAGCGGCCACGATATCCCATCCCTGCGCCTTCGCCATTTGCGCGAAGTGCCTGCTGCCGTTCAGACCCTGCTCTTCGCCTGCGACAGTCAGAAAGATGATGGTCGAGGGAAATTTCAGCTTGCTCAAGACTCGCGCACACTCAAGACTCACCGCCGTCCCGCTGCCGTCATCATTGGCACCCGGCGCCGCGCTCTTGAAGTCGAGAACGTCCGTGACGCGTGAATCGTAGTGGCCCGTGACCAGCACAATGCGCTTAGCGGCCTGCGGATCTGTTCCCTTCATCAGCGCATACACGTTGGTGATTTCGGTTGGCTGGGGAATGCGCTCGGCAGGCACCTGTGTGAAGGCGTCCGTCTTCACTTCCAGGCAACCGCCACATTCCTTCGAATAGCGCACGAACTGCGACTTGATCCATTCGCGCGCAGCCCCAATGCCACGCCCGGCGGCGATGGACGCCGGATCCTGCGCCGAGAGCGTGGCGCGCGTGCCGAAGCTTACGAGCCTTTCGATGTTGGCCTGAATGCGCACCGGCGAGACTTCCTTCAGCGCAGCGGCGATCCTAGGGTCCACTGCCTGGGTGGTCTCCTGTGCATATCCCGGGGACACAAGAGTCAGCACCGCTGCGAAGCCGACCGCAAGCGTGCGCAGGGCCATGTGCCATCGCAGGGGGTCGATAATAATTAGGCCGTTGATCGCTGCCATATCGGAATTTATTGGGGCCAAGGAGGGAGTCGAACCCTCGACGCGGCATTATGAGCGCGGTTCTTGGCTCAAGCTAACCCTGCACGCCGAAGACTGGATTGGTCACACAAGCCCGGCACCGTGCGCAATTAGCCACATCCCTGATGCGACGATGAGGGCTCCGGTGGCTCGCGCGACGCGCTCACCGGCGGGTGCGAGACGTTCGAAGGTGGTAGCCGCCGTCACGAAAGCCATCACCCGCAGGTCCATGACGCCGACGACGAGGAGGATCGCCGTCAGGGTGGCACAGCAAGAGCTGCAGTGCAGACCAAGGCGCAGACCGCATCGCCAGGCCGTGCCCGCATCAGCCGGCAACAGACAGCCGCGCCCCGGTGCGGCCCGACAGCACGCGAGCTGACGTGCCTTCCACGCGGTGAACTGCAGCCCGCCTGCGATCAGGACGACCACGCCGGCAGCGATCGGTACGGCATTCGCCAGCGCCGCCTGCTGCATCTCTACGGCCGCAAGCGCGACGCCCGCCGGATAGGCGATCATTCCCAACACGGTCCACACGAAGAAGTACCCCACACCCACCAGCGCGGTCAGTGGCCCGAGGCGCCTCTTGCCTGTGTGGGCGAGAGCCTGCCGGTATCGCCACAGCATTGGGACCAGGCACGGCAGCATCATCGCCACCATCATGACAACCCACATACCCACGAAGGAGGCCCCCGCGGCGGGCCAGGTCTGTCCGGGCATCCGCATCCATACCATGGACATCGTCCACCCGCCGGGCATCGACATCTTGCCCATCGCCGACATTGACGCGCACCAGCCGATCGTCCCCGCCGCGCTGG
>DATMRM010000433.1:0-2537 GCA_035566155.1 Steroidobacteraceae bacterium
TGACGATCATGCCGGTGAACTGGTCGTCCGTCTGGCGGCACTCCTTGCCTTCGCGCTTCGCCGATCACGGCGCGCTCAACCTTGCGGTCGGCATCGTCGGGGCCAGACAACGGCCCGTGCCACAGGGCTCACTTGAATACAGGATCCAGGTTAAGTGCAATGCTGTCGCCGAACGATTCAACCTGCCACCGGCCAAGATAGTCGTTATAGCTCACATGTACCAGTTGCACGGGCGAATTGGCCACCCTGACCCAGTAAGGACCGGCAAGGCCCGGTAGTGTGTCGCGCCAGGCTTGTGCTCCCGCACCTCGCTGGGGTGCGGCAGCAAAGACTGTGTTCATATCCGTCATTTCCACCTCATTTCATTCATCGGGGCGATTGCACCCTATCTCACCCAGCAAGACATCCCGGCACGCCAGCAACCTCTCCACGATTCGTGGTCGTCCGGCTGCCGCGACACGGACTGCCGGAGCCGGAACGGATACCGCAAAGCGCCCGAGGATGGTATCAACGCCGACAGCAAGGGACACAACACCGGGCGTCGTTTCGTCGTCGTCGACCGCATAGCCGATGCGCCTCACACGCTTCAGTTCCTTCAGTAGTTCGCCGCTGTCCGTCCGCTTGGAGTCTGGCAGTTGAAGCAGCATCAACGCCTCCTCGTCCGCACCGAGCGCCAGTAACGCCCTCCCGCCCGCCGTGGTCGCGAGCGGCAGGTTCGCCCCGACACGCGGCACCACACGCAGTTCCTGCTCGGCTACCACCACGTGAATGAACGCCAGCTCGCGGCCGCTGATCCGGCCGAGCGCCACCGTTTCACCAATATCGTCGCTCAGCGACTGCAGGTGCGGGGCCGCCACGGCTACCACGTCGGTATGCAGTTTGCCGACCAGCCGCAGGAACGCCGGCCCGAGCCGCACGCCATCAGCGCACCCGGTGCGCACGAGCTCCTCGTCAGCCAGCGCCTTCACGATGCGCTGGATCGTGGAACGGGGTAGATCAACCGCCTTCGCGATCGGCCCGACGCTCAGCCTGCCGGTCTTCGAAGGCGGACGACTGCGTGCCCAACTGAAGCTGCGTGAGGCACAGCAGCAGGAGGCCGCGCTCGCGTATCAGCGTACGGTGCCTGGCGCCTGGAACGAGATCGACAACACGCTCTCCGCGCTCTCGACGGAGCAGCAGCGACGCACGAGTCTCGCGGCGAACGTTGCGCAAAGCGACCATGCCTTGCAGCTCTCGACGTCGCCCTACCAGGCCGGCGCCGGCACCCGGCTCGATGCGCTCGCAACGCAGCGAACCCTGCTCGCGGCAAAGCTCGAATGGATACGCAGCGATGCGGACGTATCGCTGAACGCAATACGTCTGTACAAGGCGCTTGGCGGCGGTTGGGAAGGCGCCGCGGGCGAAACCCCGCTCGCCGCGCGCTGACGAATCACGCTGTTGCGTCACGTCACCGATGCAACAGCTCGCCTTTCCTTGATCGACCGCGGGCTATCGCACGATTGCTGCTCCAATTTTCCCGACCAGAACCGTGATGGGTCTGCCATGGGAGACGGACTTACCAGGAAATCCGTGATGGGCTAGCTGATGGGCTGAAAAAGAAAAAGCCCCGTAAGTCGTTGAACTTACGGGGCCTTGTCACCGCTTTTGGCGGAGACGGAGGGATTCGAACCCTCGATCCAGGTTTTGGCCCAGATGCTCCCTTAGCAGGGGAGTGCCTTCGACCTCTCGGCCACGTCTCCCAAACTTTCGGTTGCGCAGGGAGTCAGCGCAACGAAGCCAAGATAATAGCGGGCCGAACCGCGAAGGTCAATGTCTGCCGCACATTTTTTGTGCCAGCTTTGTCACTGACGACGCAATTAATTGACATTAACTTGCGTCACATTAGCCGGGCGTACCGCACACATTCAGAGATGAGGTGCTCTTGTACACCCCACCCCGCACAGCAAATTACGCTTGATCCAGTTCGAACGCCTTATGCAGCGCGCGCACGGCGAGCTCCATGTACTTCTCGTCGATCAGCACCGAAATCTTGATTTCGGAGGTCGAGATCATCTGGATGTTGATGCCCTCTTCCGACAACGTGCGGAACATCGTGCTCGCGATACCCACGTGCGAACGCATGCCGACGCCGACCACCGATACCTTCGACACCTTCGGATCGCCCAGCACCTGCTCAGCCTGCACATGGCCCTTCACCTGGCCGGTGAGGATGTCCATGGCGCGCTGATAATCGCCGCGGCCGACCGTGAACGTAAAGGCCGTTTTGCCTTCGACGCTCTGGTTCTGGATGATCATGTCGACGTCGATATTCGCGTCCGCCACCGGGCCGAGAATCTGATACGCGATGCCCGGCTTGTCGGGCACACCCATCACGGCGATACGAGCTTCGTCGCGCTGGAACGCGATGCCCGAGATGACTGCTTTTTCCATGGTCTCGTCTTCTTCAAAAGTAATCAGGGTGCCCGACTTCATTTCAGTGTCGAGCGGGATCAGCGGATCGGTCAGGCTCGACAGCACACGCGTCTTCACCTGATATT
>DATMRM010000434.1:0-3202 GCA_035566155.1 Steroidobacteraceae bacterium
ACCTGCGACAGCGACATCAACGGCTGGGCCTCCAAGCCGGTGTCGAAACGCACGCTCTGTGGACAGTAGGCGCAGTCCTCGGGGCAGGCGCCGGTCTTGATCGACAGCAGCGTGCTCATCTGTACGCTGTTCGGTTCGTGCCAGGCGCGGTGCACCCGCTGCGCGGTGACAATCAGATCCGCGAACGGCAGCTCGAAGAGGCTTTCCGCCTGCTCCAGTGTCCAGTCATGACGGGGCTCGCAACCGACGTTTTCAAGCATGAGGTCTCCCCCTGAGGTTGAGTCGGCTGGCATGTTCGGCGGCCGCCCGCAGCGCTGTCAACCTGCAGGATCTCTTGTGGTTGACGAGCGCAGGGAATCAGGCGGCGGAGTATTGCAGCAGGATGCCGGCAAACACCGCGATCCCAAAGTACTGGTTGTTGTGAAATGCCCGCAGACAGGCATCTCGCTGGCGATGTCGGATCAGCCACTGCTGCCACAGAAAGAATACCGCGCCGCTGATCAGACCGTCTCGATAGGCCGGGCCGAAATGCAGGGTGCGACCCACCAGCATCAGCGCAAACAGCATCATCAGCTGCATGACGCCGATCATGAAGCGATCCAGATCCGCGAACAGAATCGCGCTCGACTGCACACCGATGCGCAGGTCGTCGTCGCGATCGGTCATGGCATACATCGTGTCGTAGACGCCGGCCCACAACACGGCGGCGACCAGCAGCAACCATCCAACACGGGGCACAGAGCCTTGCGTTGCGGCGAATGCCATCGGCACCGCCCATCCAAAGCAAAGCCCCAGATAGAGCTGCGGCAGTGGAAAGAACCGCTTGAGCAGCGGATAGGTCACCGTCAATCCAACGCCAACGAAGGCCAGTCGCAGGGTGAACGCGTTGAGCTGCAACGCCAGCAACCCTGCCGACAGGATCAACACGCCGAACAGCCATAGCGCTTCGTAGGGGCCGATCACGCGTGCAGCGAGCGGTCGCGAGCGCGTGCGCTTGACGTGCGGATCGATGTTGCGGTCGATCAGATCGTTGATGACGCAGCCCGCGCTGCGCATCAGAACCGTGCCGCACAGGAAGATGCTCAACAGGCGCAGATTCGGATGCCCCGCGGCGGCGATCCACAGTGCCCATAGTTCCGGCCACAGCAGCAGCCAGATACCGATCGGGCGGTCCAGACGCATCAGACGGCCAAAGTCGGCGAGCCGGCGCACCAGCCAGTGCTCGCGTCGTGTTTCGGAGTCGGGTGCCAGGACGGGAGGCGCACCGGCCGCTTCAGCCGCAACCACCGCCGCCGGTACGCGTTCGATCTCGGGAGGTGCTTCCAGCGAGCGGCTCATGCGCGGTCCGGGGCGCGGCGCAGCAAGCGCGGCTCCATCGGGGGGCGTATCCGGCGATGCGTCTTGCGCCGAGATGAGCACGAGCTCAATCTGGGTATCACCCGACGCGGCCATATTGTTCCTGTTCTCCAATCCAGCGAGCGCGCAACGGCGCGACGCTCTGCGGCGAGGTTTGTAGCATTTGCTCGGCCACGGTGCGCGCTTGGTCGAGCAGGTCGGCGTCGCGCATCAGGTCCGCGACGCGCAGCTGCGCCAATCCGGTCTGGCGTTGACCGAGTATTTCTCCGGGCCCACGCAACTCAAGGTCGCGCCGCGCGATACGAAAGCCGTCGTTGCTGTCGCGGATCGCCGCCAGGCGTGCACGGGCCATCTGTGACAGGGGTGCCCGATACAGCAACACGCAGCTGCTCTCATGCGCGCCGCGGCCGACGCGTCCGCGCAGCTGGTGCAGCTGTGCGAGCCCCATGCGTTCAGAGTTTTCGATGACCATCAAGCTCGCATTCGGCACGTCCACGCCGACTTCAATCACCGTGGTTGCCACCAGCAGGTGCACTGCGCCCGCCAGGAAGCGCCGCATGATCTGTTCTTTCTGCTTGGCTGGCATGCGACCATGCAGCAGTTCGACGCGCAGCGAGGGTAGCGCTTCGGCCAACGCCGTCGCGGTCTCCTCGGCGGCGCTCGCCGCGAGCTCTTCGGATTCCTCGATCAGCGGGCACACCCAATACGCCTGGCGGCCCCCGCGGCAGGCCTGATCGATACGCGCCACGATCGCGGCGCGTTTCTCTTCCGGTACAACCACCGTCTTTACGGGCGTACGGCCCGGTGGCAGCTCGTCGATGATCGAGACATCCAGGTCTGCGTACAGTGCCATGGCCAGGGTTCGCGGTATCGGCGTCGCACTCATGATCAGCTGATGTGGCATGCGCGGGGCGCCGGACACCGCCGTGCCGCTCTTGGCTGCCAGCTGCAGCCGCTGGTGAACGCCAAAGCGATGTTGTTCATCGATGATGGCGAGTGAAAGCTCGCTGAAGCGCACCTCATCCTGAAACAGCGCGTGCGTACCCACACACAATTGAGCGCGTCCGCTCGCCACGGCCTGCAATGCGCTACGCCGGGTGCGGGCGGGTTGCGAACCCGTCAGCAGGCTCACGCTGACGCCCAGCGGATCGAACCAGCCGCACAGCGTGCGGGCATGCTGCTCGGCCAGCAGTTCTGTTGGCGCCATCAGAGCGACCTGCGCACCGCTACCGATCGCGCGAGCCGCGGCCAAGGCGGCAATCGCGGTCTTGCCGCAACCGACGTCGCCCTGAACCAGGCGCGCCATGGGGGTGGTGCCGATCAGATCACGCTCGACTTCGAGCAGCACCCGCCGCTGCGCCGGCGTCAGGCAGAACGGCAGTGAGCCGAGCAGTCTCGCCTGCAGCCCCGAGGTGTCATCGAGCGCCGCTGCCTGATCCTGGCGCAGCTGATGTCGCAGCTCGAGCAGCGAGAGCTGATGCGCGAGCAACTCTTCGAACGCCAGGCGACGCTGTGCCGGATGTCGACCACTCGCAAGTTCGATGAGCTCAGTGCCCACCGGCGGACGATGCACGAACTCGAGGGCGGCGTGTAAGCAGGGCACGCCGAGGTGCGCCAACAGCGCTTCCGGCAGCAGATCCTGCACGCGATGCTGCGTTAGTGCGGTGAGCGCGCGGGTAACGCGTGCCCGATGCCGCCCCTGCGTCATGCCCTCGGTCGCCGGATAGATCGGTGTGAGGGTCTGAGGCAGTGGTTCATTCAAGGTTTCGGTGCGCCGGTATTCCGGGTGCACGATCTCCAATCCGAGCGGGCCGCGTCGTACCTCCCCATGGCAGCGCACGCGCGT
>DATMRM010000435.1:0-4989 GCA_035566155.1 Steroidobacteraceae bacterium
GACGCACACGCCATTCTCGGCCGGGATGTCAGGCAATGGGTCCTGGCCGCGACACCGGCGCAGCTGTACGCCAATGCATCCGCGCAGCTGTTGTGCTGCCTGCAGGCGCTCGCGGCGTGGCGTGCACTGGATCTGCAGCAGGCGCTGCCCGGAGAAGAGATCGTGCTCGCGGGTTACAGCGTCGGCGAGCTGGCATCGTGGGGATGCGCCGGATTGATCGCGCCCGCCGACGTGCTGCGTCTGGCGATCGTGCGTGCCGAGGCGATGGATCGTGCCGCGGGATCGGACACCGGGATGGCCTCGGTGCGCGGCCTGGCGCGTGCGTCGATGGAGCGTTTGTGTCGCGCACACGGTTGCGAAATCGCGATTGCGCTGAGCGAGGACAGCGTGGTCGTGGGCGGTCGGCGCGAGGCGCTGGCATCCCTGGTACGCGAGGCGCTGGCTTCAGGTGCGCGGCGCAGTACCGCGCTGCCGATCACTGTTGCCGCCCATACCTCACTGCTGGCCGCGGCGAGCACCGAGTTGCGCGCGCGGCTGTGTGAGGTACCCTTGGCCGGCGGCCTGCTTGCGGGGGTACGGCTGCTGAGTGGCATCGATGGCGATACCGTGCTGGACAGGGCGGCAGGACTCGACCGACTCGCGCAACAGCTCTCGCACACGCTTGACTGGCATGCCTGCCTGACCGCCTGTCGCGAAGCAGGGGTCACACGTGTGCTGGAACTTGGACCCGGGAAAGCCTTGGCGAACATGGCGCGCGAGGCCTTGCCGCAGGCGCGCTGTCGCGCGCTCGAGGAATTCAGGAGTCTGGACGGGGTGCATACATGGCTGCGCGCAGACCGACAAGAATAGTTCCCGCCGCACCCGGCGGCGCATTGAAACGTCGCTATGAGGCGCTGTGCGCGCTGGCACTGAAGCTGCCGGGAGTGGAGATTTCAAGCTCCTACCGCACACCCTCGATCAAGGTGAAGGGCAAGTTTCTCGGACGGCTGCGCACCGAGGCGGAGGGTGCGTTCGCGATCCGGTGTGATTTTCTGGATCGCCAGATTCTGATGCAGGCGCATCCGGCAGCGTTCTTCGTCACCGATCACTATCTCAACTATCCCATGGTGCTGGTGCGCCTCGATCAGGTCGGGCGACGCGAACTCAGTGATCTGCTCGAGCGAGCGTGGCGCATGGTGGCCACGCCGGCATTGATCCGGCAGAAGGAGGAGGGCAGCGCCTCTTCACCCCGACAGTGAAGCGATCACTTGCTCCAGTTCCGGCAGATCGACCGGTTTGGTCAGGTGATGATCAAACCCCGCTGAGCGCGATGCCCTCAGATCTTCTTCCTGACCCCAGCCGGTGAGGGCGATCAGCCGGATCTGATTTCCCCAGCTCTGGGCACGCACCTGACGCGCGACCTCGAAACCATCCATGCCCGGCATCCCGATGTCGAGGATCGCAACGTTCGGCCGCCACTGCGTGATCTTGCTGACGGCTTCCGGGCCGCTGTGGCACAACTCGACCTGATAGCCCGCGACCGACAGCAGCATCCCCAGGGTTTCGGCCGCATCGCGATTGTCGTCGGCGACCAGCACCCGCAGTCCTGCCGCCCGCCCATCGCCCTTTGGCAGCGATGGCTCCTGGCTCGCGCGGCGCGCGGAGGCCGGCACGGGTCCGGGCAACATCACCCGGAATTCGCTGCCGCGACCGACCCCTTCGCTGTGCGCCTCGACTCTTCCACCGTGCAGTTCGACCAGACCTTTGACCAGTGCCAGTCCGATACCCAGTCCACCCTCGGTGCGATCCGTGATCGCTGAGATGCGGGTGAACATCTCGAACACTTTGGACAGGTTCTCCGGCGCCAGACCGATGCCCGTGTCGCGCACCGACAGCACCAGCTGATCCTCCTGAATCAGCGCGCGCAGCGCGATATAGCCTCCAGCGGGCGTGTACTTGGCGGCATTGGCCAGCAGGTTGGCGACGATCTGAACCAGCCTCACCGGGTCGGCCGCGATCTCGATCGGATCGGGCGGCAACTGCAGATCGAGCGTCTGCTTCCTGGCCTCGAGTGCCGGCTGCACGGTCTCGATCGCTTCGGCCACGCGCTGTTGCACATGGACGCACTGTTTTTTCAACGTCAGTGCGCCGCGCGTGATGCGCGAGACGTCCAGCAGGTCCTCCAGCAGTGAGGCCATGTGCCGCACCTGTCGCGTGATGATCGCGCGGCTGCGCTCGAGGTCCTGCGGGCTCAGTGTCGGCATTTCCAGCAACCGGGCAGCGGTGCGGATCGGTGCCAGCGGATTGCGCAGCTCATGCGACAGCGTCGCGAGGAAGACGTCCTTGCGCACATCGGCTTCGCGCAGTGAGGCTTCTGTGCGGCGCAGCTCCTCTTCGGTGCGCTTGCTGGCATCGACATCGGTGCAGGTACCGAACCACTCGATGATATGGCCCTGCTCGTCGCGATCGGCGTTGGCACGCACCAGGAACCAGCGGTAGACCCCATCATGGCGCCGCATCCGGAACTCGGCGTCGTAGCGCTCACCGGTACCGAGCACCTGCATCCACAGCCGGTGCGAATGCGGATAGTCCTCCGGGTGGACGACTTTTTCCCAGGCCTCAGGTCGCACCGACTCGGTGGGTGTCAGGCCCGTGTACTCGTACCACTGGCGATTGAAGAACTCGTGAGTGCCGTCCGCGCGATTGGTCCATGCGAGCTGCGGAATGCTGTTGGCCAGCGCCGCGAACCGCCGCTCGCGCTCGCGTAGCTGGCTTTCGAACTGCCGCTGTTCGGTGATGTCGGCGTGGACACCGACCCATTCACGAATCGCGCCGTTGGGCTCGAGTACCGGGATGGCGTGGATCGAGAACGCTCGCCAATCGCCGGATCGATCACGTACGCGATGCTCGAAGCGGAAGGGCTGTTTGCTGTGCACGGCTTCCAGCCAGGCGTTGATCGTGGGCTGCGCGTCCTGCGGGTGCACCGCCTTCGACCAGCCGAGGCCCTGATACTCCGCCGCCGACTGGCCGGTGAGCGCTGCCCAGCCCGGTTGCTCGCCGCGCATCTCGCCTTCGGCGGTGTTGGTCCACAGCACGCCCTCGATGGCGGCAATCGCGGCCCGAAAGCGCTGTTCGCTGACCTGGATCGCGCGCTGCGCGGCACGTTCCAGCGTCGCGTCGCGAAAGACCAGCACCACGCCGGCGAGCTGTCCGTTCGCGCCGAACACCGGGGCGCCCGAATCCTCGACCGGCCGTTCACTGCCGTCCCGGGCGATCAGCAGCGTGTGATTGGCCAGACCGACGATCGTACCTTCGCGCAACACCCTGGTCACCGGGCTCTCCACCCTCGCACGCGTGCGCTCGTTGACGATGTGAAACACCTGTTCGAGCGGTGCGCCGCGAGCGTCGGGCTGGAGCCAGCCGGTGAGCTTCTCGGCCACCGGATTGACGAAACGCACGATGCCCTGCGAGTCGGTCGAGATGATCGCATCCCCGACACTGCGCAGCGTGGCGGCGAGTTCTCGCTCAGTGCGATGCAGGCGCGCCGCGTCACGTGCAGTGACCAACGCGATCAGAGCGAGCAGCAGAATGGCGAGCCCGCCCAGTGCCAGAAACAAGGAGGTCGCGAGCGAGCGTGCCCGGGCATCGGCTTCAGCGCGAATACCCAGCAGGCGTTTCTCCTCATCCTGCATCTGAGCGATGATCTGACGGGCCTCGTTCGTCGAGCTTGTGCCGGTGCCCTGGGCGACCTCGGCACGCGCCCCCGCGAGATCCCCGGCGCGCGCCTTCTCGATCACGGCCTGCGCCTGCTGGATGCGCTGCTGCACGATTCGCGAGAGCGTCTGGATCAGGGCCTGTTGGCGCGGATTGTCGGATGTCAGCTGGCGCAGGCTCGCCAGCTCGCTGGCAAGGCCGGAACCGGCATCCTGGAAAGGTTGTAGAAAGGAATCATTCCCGCTGATCGCGTAGCCGCGCTCATCGGTTTCGACATCGGTGAGTGACTGCAGGACGCGGCCGATCTCGTAACGCACGCGCTCGGTGTGATTGAGCCAGTCGGCCCGCAACGCCAGCGTCTCGAGACTGCGCGAGGCCTGCCACGCGATGAAGACCAGCAGCGCGATGCTGCCGGCCACAATCAGCACCAGCCAGCCTGACCACAGAGGCCGCGCTTCTGCGATTGAGGTAGGGCCCTTGTCCATAAGCGGTCCGTCCTCACGATCCTGCGCGCGAATGACCCCCTGTCTGCTGGGAATCATATCCGTAAGTTACGGTGTCAGCGAAGCACCCGTCAGTTTCTGCAGCCAAGGCACGATGAGATCCAGATGATCGTAGAGCGAGTCGACGTGTCCGCCGAGACCGTCGGTGTAGGGTCCCGGCAGTTCGAGCAGCTGCCGGGGCTCGTGAGCGGCCGCGAACAGCTCCTGCGCATGGTGGAATGCAACCAGCGCGTCCTGCCGGCTGTGTGCGATCAGCACGGGTGCGCGGACCGATCCGATGCGATCGAGCGAATCGAAGTGAATGCCGACCAGCCATCTCACCGGCAGCCATGGATACGTGTCCTGCGCCACCTCCGGAATCGAGGCGTACGCCCCGAACAGCACCAGCGCGGCGGCCGGATACCGGCTCGCCAGCCATACTGCAGGGCCGGAACCGAGCGAGTGCCCCCAAAGGATGATTCTGGAGGGATCGACGCCGCGTCGGATCAAGTTCTGATACGCCGCCTCGGCGTCCTCCTCGATGTGAGACTCGGAAGCGGTTCCCGCGCTGTGACCGAAACCGCGGTAGTCGAACACCATCACGTTCAGTCCCAGGGCGTGCAGCTGACCGGCATGCCTGAGTTGACCAGCCGAGAACGCTGAATCGGCGTTGCCGTGCAGGTGCAGGACCCAGAGCCCCGAATCGTGTGCCACATCGGCCGCCAGGATCAGGGCCGCGAGCTGCTCGCCATCAGGATCGGCAATGCTCAGGGGCGTTGCATAGGCGGGAAGCGGTGCATCGGGTTTGCTGTGA
>DATMRM010000436.1:0-5884 GCA_035566155.1 Steroidobacteraceae bacterium
GGCTTGCGTCTGGCCGGCGGATTGCTGCGGCGCTCGATGGCGGTCGGGGAACATATCAGCGACGTGCACCGACAGTCGATGTCGAGCACGGCGGACGCGTTCTACGCGCTCAAGCAGCTCAAGAGCCATGCGCAGGAACGACTGCTTCGCAATGGCTTCTCTGCCCGCCAGCAACAGCTGCAGGCGTCGATGTTGCGCTATGTGCGCATCGCAGGGCTCTCGGACGCCGGTTTCCAGATGTTTGCGGCCTGCAGTCTAGCGGCAACGCTGTGGCTGGCGATTCACGAGTTTCACTTCGACATCGCGCGCACTGCCATTCTCATTCTGATCTTCGCGCGCCTGGTGCCTGGCATCGCCACCATTCCGCAGACTGGGCGCGAGTTTCTGGTCGCCGTGCCGGCGTTGAAACACGTGCTGAACACCATTGCACAGCTCGAGGCATTCAAAGCGGTGCCCACCCCTGGCACGCATGCATTTCGGACCCCGTGGCGCGTCATCCGTTTCGAGGACGTCGGCTTTCAGTATGCGGAGGGCGGAGCGAGCATCCTGAAGCATCTGAATTTCACCCTCCGCGCGAACACGACCACGGTGTTGCTCGGACAGTCCGGTGCCGGAAAGACCACGCTCGTCGATCTGCTGATCGGTCTGCTGCGTCCGAGCGAGGGCCGGATCCTGATCGATGATGATCCCCTGACGGACGTTGACCCGACGGGCTGGCGCAACCGACTCGCCTACGTGGCACAGGACGGCATTCTGTTCAACAGCAGCATCCGCGACAATCTCACATTCGGCCTGAGCGCTGTCAGCGATGATCAGTTGACGCGGGCACTGGCGTTGGCGGGCGCAACTGAAATTGTTGCGACAGCAGAGCACGGGCTGGACACAGCGGTTGGAGATCGCGGCGCGCGCTTCTCGGGCGGTGAGCGTCAGCGCCTGGCGCTCGCCCAGGCGTTGCTGCGGCAGCCCGCGCTGTTGATTCTGGACGAACCCACCAGCTCGCTCGACGCCGCCAACCGAGATCTCATCGGCCAGACCCTGGACCGGCTGCACGGTGAAATGACGATCGTCATCGCCACACACGATGCACAATTGGCCATGCTCGCCGATCAGACGCTGCATATCAGAGGGGGTAGCGGCCGGGCCGAACTACGCAACCTCGTGTCGGCACTACACGCGTGACGATGCAGGTAGACATGAATCCGCAAAACCTCGATGGGCGCCGCCCCGAGCCGATGCTGGCCGATACCCAAGCCGCATTCGACAGCGTGGCCGATATCTACGACGGTCCGCGCGGCAACAACGCGCTGATCCAGCGCATGCGTGAACTGATCTGGCAGGTGATTGCGCAGCGAGTTCCGCGCGGCGGCCGCCTGCTCGACATCGGCTGCGGCACCGGCATCGATGCCCTGCACTTTGCGACGCTCGGCTACTCGGTGCTCGCCACGGATTGGTCGCCACAGATGGTGGCGCGAGCGGCAGCTCGTGCGACCACGCATGGCTTGGCCGAACGTCTGCAATCCGCGCGCATCGGCGCCCAGCAGCTGCATCAGGTCAGCGGTCAATTCGATGGTGCCTACTCCAATTTCGGGCCGCTCAACTGCGTGCCCGATCTGCGTGAGGTCGCGCGCGAATGCGCGCGCGTGCTGCGACCGGAAGGCCATATGGTATTTTCCGTGATCGGCCGGATCTGCCCATGGGAGCTGGCGTACTACCTGACGCGACTGCGACCGGGGCGGGCACTGGTGCGCCTGGCCCGCGGCATGACACCGGTCAGACTCAATCAACACATCGTCTGGACTCGCTACTACACGCCGCGCGAATTTTACCGGCAGTTCGCCGAGCAATTTGAGCTGGTTCACTATCGGGCGCTTAGTCTGTTTCTTCCGCCACCCTATCTGCTCGGTGTCTATGAGCGGCACGCGGCCCTGAGTCGCGGCCTCGCGTGGCTGGATGACCGCATCGGTGGATGGCCCGCGTTGCGCGCTGCGGGCGATCACTTCCTGATGATCCTGCGCAAGCGTTCAAGCTGATTGACGGGGCCGGGCTGTGGATCAGGCGATTGTGCTGCGCAACGGGCTGGTCGCCTCCGCCGCGGGTGGCACAGCCGAAATCCGCGACCTGCTGCTGACTCCTGGCGATGGCGCCAGCAGGCGCTACGAGATGGATCTGCAAGACCATACTGTGCTGCCTGCGCTGATCAACGCGCACGATCACCTGCATCGCAATGCCGTCCCCCCGCTGAAGTCGGGGCCGTTCGCCAACAGCTACGCGTGGGCAGCGGCGTTTCGGTCGCACTTTGATGACCCCGAGGTCAAGACCGCTCTCGCCGTACCCGCGATCTTGCGGCACTGGCAAGGCGGTCTGAAGAATGCGCTGTGTGGCGCGACCACCGTCATGCATCACGATTCACCGTCGCCGATACTCGAACATCCACACTTTCCGGTACGCACGCTGCGGCCCTATGGCTGGGCTCACTCACTGCATCTGGAGTTCGGGCCCCCCGTGGCGCAGAGCTTTCAAGCGACCCCGCCCAATGTCGCCTGGTTCATTCACCTCGCCGAAGGTGTGGACGATGTCGCGGCAGCCGAGCTGCAGGAACTGGTCGCGCTCGAGTGCTTGCGCGAGAATACCGTTCTGATCCATGGCGTTGGGCTCAGCGACGCTGATATCGGGCGCGTGAGGGCGGCCGGAGCGAGCGTGGTGTGGTGTCCTTCCAGCAACCTGGCCATTCTGGGACAAACCATCACCCCGAATCGCCTGCGCACGCTGTTCAGCGCGGGATGCCTCGCGCTCGGCACCGACTCGAGACTCAGTGGGGCATTTGACCTGCTCGAGGAACTGCGTGTCGCCGCCCGCCACAGCGATTTTTCGCCGTGCGAGCTGTTGCGACTTGTGACGGTGGATGCAGGCCGTTTGCTGCGCACCGCTTCCGTGCACAATGACGTCATCATTTTTCGCAGCCACAGCGGCGATCCATTCGCCGACGCACTGAGGTTACAGCGCCATGAGCTGCGCGCGGTGGTACGTGATGGTGAGTTGCTGGTCGCCGACTTGGATTTTGAGGAGTGGTTTGTCCGCCAGCGTATCGCCTATACACCGATCCAACTGGACGGGCACCCCAAGCTGTGCGCCAGCACGCTATTGTCACCGCACGCAGGTCCGATGATAGATTTGGAACCAGGGTTAGTCTGCTGATGACGACGCGAGAGCTCAGCCCCGAGGAAGGTTACGCTCTGTGGGCAAGCAACTATCCGCCTTGCGCGCACAACGCGGTGATGCGCGCCGAGGAGCGAGCGATGCTCGGGTGGCTGCCCGCATCGTTGCACGGCCGCCGCGTGATAGATGCGGGCTGCGGCAGTGGACGTTATTCGCTGCATGCGCGCCAACGCGGCGCGACTGTGTTTGGGGTCGACGCATCGCTCGAGATGCTGCAAGTGGCCGCAGGGCATGATCTGCGGGTGGCGGTTGGCAGCCTGACTCATCTGCCGATCGCCAGCGGCTGGGCCGACCTGGTGTTGTGCGGACTGACGCTCGGCCATATTCCGGCGCTACCGCAAGCGCTGATGGAGCTTGGACGCGTACTGCGCGACGCGGGCACAGCCCTGTGCAGCGATTTTCATCCGGTCGGACATGCATTGGGATGGCAGCGCAGCTTCACGCTCGAGTGCCAGCGTTACGCCGTGCGCTATGTCGCGCATCAATACTCGGACTGGCACCGGGCCTGCCGTATGGCGGGGCTGACCATCGAGGAGGTTGCCGAGCCGCGACTTGACCTGGCGGACATCCCCCAGGACGCCCACTTTGATCCGAGAGCGCTCGAATTGCCGGTCGCCATTGCCTTCAAATTGCGCAAGGGCCGGGGTTAGATTATGTTGAGTCTAAAACCAAGCGGGCGCCGTACGGCACATATAGGCGGCGGCACTCAACTATGTTCGCCCGAAAACGGCGTATGTCCAGGAAGGGGATCCATGCTTGCCTCTTGCGATCGAATCGTCACTCGCTACCGTCACCAACACGAATACCCAATGAATTTCCGCGCCCGTCTACACAGTTCCGCCAAGCTCGCCCTGCTCTGCGCCGTTTCGTTCCTGGCATTGAGCCACGCGCAACGCGCACTCGCAGAGCCCTATCTTGCCATCCAGAACGGCTACAAATGCGTCCAGTGCCATGTGAATCCCACAGGCGGGGGTCTGCGCAGCACCTTCGGCGACGTGTTCGCTGAGAACGTCATGGCGATGAACAATTTGCCGGCGGGAGCTCCCGTGTGGCTGGGGCAGGCGGTACAGGACATCATCCGCGTTGGTGGCAATCTGCGTGCTGACTATAGTGTCGTCACGACCCCAGGGGCGCCTAGCATTACGGAGTTCGACCTCCAACAGTTTCGACTGTACGCCGACGTCACTTTGATCCCGAATCTCTTAGGGATCTACGTCGACGAACAGGTGACGCCCGGGGCTCAAACCATGGAGGCCTATGCGCGGATCGGCAGCACCTCGGACTGGTACATCAAGGCCGGGCGCTTCTATCTGCCGTTCGGCTGGCGTTTGCAGGATCAAACCGCATTCGTGCGTACCGCCAGCCTGATCAGCATGGCCTTACCGGACAACGGGGTCGAATTCGGAATCGAACACGGGAATCTATCGGCACAAATCGACTTGACCAATGGCGTCGTCAACAACGGTACCGGCTACCAAGTAACCTCCAACGTCGTATGGGTCGAGTCAGCCTGGCGCGTCGGCGCGTCGGGTTCCTTTACCGAGGCCCGGTCAGCGAATCAGTTCGGGAATCCACCGGGGAATCGATGGCAGGAGGGTTTGTACGCTGGCGTGCGGACTGGACCTGTGGCGTGGCTGACTGAAATCGATCTCATCCGACAGGCGGGCAATGCAGCACCGGGACCAGGCACGCAAACTCAGATCCCTGCCTTCGTCGAAGCTAACTGGCTGATTCACAAGGGCAACAATCTGAAGCTGACCTTTGAGTACTACGATCCGGAGAAGCAGGTTTCGAACAATGGCCAGACGCGCTGGAGTGTGGTTTATGAGCTGACTCCCATTCCGTTCTTTCAAGTGCGAGCCGGCTTCCGGCGCAATGAGGGGATCCCGCAGGCGCCCACGCAGAATCAGACCTTGGCATTTGTCGAGGCCCATGCGTTCCTGTAGCAACCGCGTGTAGCGCCACGACAGCGAGTCGTTCACAAGGCCACCGATTTATGTTGTCCATACTGGTCGCCCATTCCTACTTCTTGCGCTTCGATCGCAAGCAGCAGGAGCGCGCCAAGCCCTATCCGCCGCTAGCAACGCTGCACGTCGCGTCGATGTTGCGCCAGGCAGGACACACGGTGCGGGTCTTCGACGCGATGCTCGCCGAGGGGTTGGATGAATACGAACAGCTGCTGGCAGACATGCGGCCACAACTGGTGCTGCTGTACGAGGACAGCTTCAATTTCTTGAGCAAGATGTGCCTGGAGCGCATGCGTCAGGCGAGTTGCCAGATGATCAGCAAGGCCCGGCAGGACGGCGCGCGCGTGATTGCCGTGGGATCCGATGCATCGGACACACCGGAACCGTATCTGCGGGCCGGCGCCGACACGGTGCTGTTTGGTGAAGGTCTGCAATCGCTGCAAGCGCTGAGCGAACGACTGGATACGAATCCGAGTCTCCCGATATCAAGCCTCATTGAGGGTCTGGGGGATCTGGCGGCAGTGCTCGGCGGCCAGCTGAAAGTCTTCAAGAACGCGCACCCCTCGCCTTCCCGTCGGCAGATGGATCCGCCGGCCTGGGACCTGATCGACATCGAGCGCTATCGCACCGTCTGGCAGCGCGCGCATGGGTTCTTCAGCCTGAACATGGCGGCCTCACGCGGTTGCTCGTTTCGTTGCAAC